>JAIKYM010000036.1 GCA_024683115.1 Bacilli bacterium | reverse complement strand
ATTTATGATGTACCTAATAAGATAGCTAGACATACTTTTGTAGTTGTTGAAAAGGATAATAAATATATTCTTATGGAAACAGGTTGGGTAATAGATAACAACGTGTTTGATACTTTAGATGATTTGTTAATATCAGTTGTTAAAAGATATCCTAAAATGTATAAGTTAGAAGATTTTGATATCAACATTGTTGAAATATATGAGTATGATAAAGTTAATGTTGGAGATGACTTTTATCAATTTACAGATAATATTAGAAAGAATGGTAATAAGATTAGTATTAATCTTGAAAAAATATATGAATAATTTATAATGTAATTAGAGAAGGAGAATTAATGATGGAAGAAAAAGAATGCACTTGTTGTTGCTGCGAAGAAAACAAGAAAAAAGAAGAACAATGTGAATGTGAATGCGAAGATTGCTCATGTGGTTGTGAAGAAAATAAATGTGAATGCATGAATGGTGGAGAATGCACTTGCGGTGATGATTGCAAGTGTGGAGAAGAATGCACATGTAAGAAAGAAAAAGAGAATGAATAATTTCATTCTTTTTTCATTTATATTTCTAATTCAATTCATATTCAATTGATACTCTATTATTGTGATAGGAGTGGAGCAATGAATAAAACTATACAATGTATATTAGTATCATTAGGTATTTTTGTTTTTATTGAATTACAGGTTATTTTATATGTAAGTATTGATAATTATATTAAGATACATAATACAGATAATAATCAAATGCCAAGTAATAACATGATAGGACCTGATATGAATGATACATTTAATCCTTTTAATAGGGATAATGATGATTCATCTAGTGATACATCTAAATCAAATAGTAAAAGAAATAATACCAATGAAAAACCAAGTATATAAATACTTGGTTATTTTCTTAATGGCGCAGCAGAGAGGATTTGAACCTCCGCGCGAACATTCGCCCGCCTAAATCCTTAGCAGGGATCCCTCTTCGGCCTCTTGAGTACTGCTGCATAACATTTATAATTATACATAAGTTATTTATGATAGTCAATCATTTGTTATTTTCTAAGTTGATTAATTTATTATAATTATATATAATACTGATTTGTCGAAAGGGGTTATATATATGTTAAAGGGTACGGGATATATGTTAAAACCAAATAATAGTACTAAGTTCAATGATTTAAGTGATAAAGATATTCAAACAAAACTATTTGTTTATTCAATTTGTAAAGATATGGATACATCTGTTGAATTACAAGATGGCCCAGTTGTTATACGTGATAGAATAATTAACTTAGGTGAAGAGTGTAGTAATATTAATATGATTCATCCTCAAGATGAATTATTTCAAGATGATGCGTTTAATTATTTAAGAAGACTATTATTTAATTCTATCAATAAACAATTAGAAGAAATGAAGAGAATAACTACATTAGATTCATTATCTAATCCTATTCATTCTTTAGTATATTCTAAACACTTACTAGAAACTCTAAAAGAATTTGAAGAGTCGTATAATAGCGCATGTGATACCATCGGTGACATAGAGTTTGGTGATCAATTTGGTATTGATTTATTAGAATCATCTATTATTCTAAGTAACCATACAAAACCATGCATTCAAAGAATAATAACTAGCCATGAAGCTTATCATGAATTAAAACAAAATCATAAAGTAATGGATTATATACAAAAATTAAGAAGGTTTTACTAGATCTTCTTTTTTTATTATTGATTATATTTTTTTGTCAATATATAATTATATATAGAATAGAGGGATTATATGAATAATGTTTGCCCAAAGTGTGGAAAAGAAAGAAACACTAATTTAAACTTTTGTAACAATTGTGGCGCAGTAATAGCAGATGAAACATCGAATGTTACTTCTATTACTTCAATGCCTACAGTACAACAACCAGTACAACCTGTTGAGCCAGTAGCACCTGTTACTCCAGTTCAACCAATTCAACCTGTTGAGCTAGTAGCACCAGTTGAATCTGCTCCAGCTCCTGGATTTCAACCTGTACAACCAATTGAAACAACTGCATCTAATGCTGGGTTCCAACCAGTACAACCTATGACATCTGCTCAACCATTAACATCAGTTAAAACACCTGATGGAGAAAAGAAGAAATTAGATCCTAAAATAATAATTATTGCTTTAGTAATAATTGTTGGTGTTATTGTGGGCGTTGTTATATTTAATAAAAAGAAAACTACTGGTGATCCAGTTGTAGATAATATGTTAAAAGGTTCATTAATACCTGTTAAAATTGATGATAAATATGGATATATCAATACTAAAGGTAAAGTAGTTATTGCAGCTGAATATGATTCTGCTGAATCATTCAAAGGTAGTCATGCGTTTGTTAGAAAAGGGTCAAAATATCAATTCATTGATAGAGATGGTAATGTTAAATTAGAATTTGATTATATATATCCTAAATACATAGAAGAAAATGGTTTATGGATAATTAAAGATGAATTATACAATGATAAATTAGATAAAATATCTCCAACTAATGCAAAGGTAAAGACAGTATATGATAATTATGACTATTTTACATTTACTAATACTGTAGATAAAAAAGCTGGCTTATTAGATGTAAATGGTAAAGTATTATGGCAAATTGAACTACAAGATGAAGATAAATTTTCTGTTTCTGTTGCTGACATCGACTTTAAAGAATTAACTCCTTATTGTGCTGTTAAAAATGGAAGCCAAGGATTGTTTGTTAACTGTACAACTGGTAAACAAATATCTACTTTCGATGCTTCAAGAGTTGAATATGCATCTTGTACTGATGATAATGTTTGTTATTTAAGATATAACGATGGTGATGAAGATTATCCAGGTGAATATGTTTATTACTATTTCCAAGATGATCAAAAAATAATTGAAACTGATCCTAAAAAGTATAGTTATATTTCTTCTTCAATTGAGTATTCTGGATATATTAGAGTTTCTGGAAGAAGTGGTGAAAAGGATTTAAGATATGATGTATGTAATAAAGAATTTATGGAAGGTTATACTACAAGTTGTAAATTAACTCCTAAGAAAGTGACATTTAGTGATTATTCTGAATATACTATAAATGATGATGGGTCTATTACTAAGGGAGAAGAAGAAAAAATTCCTAAAGGTAGATATTCAAGTTATAAAACGTTTAATAAAAGAACTTACACTTATTTATTGGCTAATAAGAAAGATTATATAGTTGGTGTTACTTCTAGTAATGCATCTCTTATCGATTTAACTACTGGTAAAGAAATATACGATTTACCAAAGAATACTTCATTATCTAGTGATTCAACATTTATTGAACTAGCTGACTATGATGATGGAACTGCTAAATATTATAATGTATTATCGAATAAGGTTTATACATTTGATACTAAGGCTAAATACTATTATTCATATGTTGATTATATAGCAGTAGTTACTGAAGATAATGTAGATTTATATGATGTTGATTTTAAGAAATTCTATACAATAGATAGATCTAGTTTTGTAAATTAAAAAGGAACTTGTAAAAGTTCCTTTTTTATTGTTCTTCTTTAGCTCCTTTGAAGTATAGTTTTATTATTTCATTTCTTATATCATTTGATATTTTAGAACCAGATGCTTTAACATGTCCGCCTCCACCGTAGACAGCAGCAAATTCGTTTAAATCTACATCATCTTTAGTTGTTCTATAACTTACGCTTTGAGCAGTATTAAATAATATAATTAAATCTAATTCAGGGTATTTATTTGATAAATAATTACCTAATTCAGATTTATTAGATTCAGCAAATACGACACCACATTTTTTACCATTAATAGTGTATCTTTTCATTTCTAATTCTTTATTTTGCATGTATCTATTTATTTTATTTCTTTCAATTTTAAATAATCTTTTTTCAAATGATGAGAATTCAAAATGTTCTTTATCTTTCTTTAATCTTTTTACTATAGTTTTTACGAATTCTTTATGACCAAGTAAATCGTGTAGGGAAGATAAGTTTTGAGCTGATTCTTCATCTTTAAAACAGTAGGTATCTAATTGTCTAACTAGATCTACAAATTCTTTAATACAATTCTTATTTAATTCTTTATATATATCTTTTAAGTATAGATAGAATAATTCTGTACCACATGTTTTAATACCATCTATATCTACTTTAACTGTTACATAACTATATTCATTAGCAAATAGATGACTCTTATGATGATCAAATACTTTGATATTTGTTAATCCACTTGCATTCATTAATTCATATGCGTATTCAGTTAATGTTAAGTCACATATATATATGTTTTCATATTTTTTAATATCTTTAGTAAATAATTCATCAAATGTTGTATCTATATCTTTTATATCAATGTTTTTATAATCGAATTTTCTTCCTGTTAATGTAAGTAATACGTTAGGAGATATTCCGTCTAAATCAACATGAGATATTAATAAGTCTTTCATTATGAATACACCTCAGTTCTTAAGTCTTCAAGGAAACTATCCATAACCATATCGTATGTTAATTGATCTTTCGCGTCTTCTTCACTAAGTATATTAATTGATTTGATTGTTATTATTGTTTGATTAAGTTTTTGAACTGTCTCAGTGACATTTCCATTTATAGCAAATATAACACTTGTTTCTTTTTTATTTATTGCTTCTTTAGCTGTTAATAAGTTAGATTTATATCTATCTTCATTTTCGTCTATACATATTACTTCAAATCCATATTTAGATAAGAATTTTAATGATTGATTAACTGTAATAATATTTTTATATGTTGCATTTTCTGCAATTATTTTAAATTGTGCATCAAATTTTGATATTGTTAGTTTAATATTCTCATAGTTTTTATTTAATTCTGTTTTTATAACTGTTGATTTAATGTAATCTTCTAAGTGTTCTTTGATGTTTTGAGCCATCATTAAGAAATTTGAAGGGGATAACCATAATTCTTCGTATGTTGATGTTATTTTTAATCCTTGCGTTGCATCTATTAGTTTAATGTTCTTATTTGCATTTAATAACTTAGTAGCAAGTTTCTTTTCATTTTGATTTAAACCACAGTAGATAAATAAATCTGCTTTAGCATATTCGTTTATTTGTTTATCTGTTAGTTCATATTCATTCATATCAACGCCACTTGGATAAATAGATTCAATACTAGAATTATTACCATACATTTTAGTTGCTAAATATGTAACTGGATAAGTTGTTGTTATTATAGTTATATTATCCATATCATCTCTTTTAAAACATCCACTCATAAAAACTGTTGATAACATAATTATTACCATAAACAATGCTTTTTTCATAAAATCATTCCTTTTTTATTCATTTAAAATATACCAATTATTTGGCATTTTGTAAATTATATCTAGATAAAACAAGCAATCTTATGTATAATTATTATTGGTGATAATCATGGATTTTCTAGATAAATATGGTATAGTTGTTAAGAATCAAGAGTTATTGTTAACTGCATTAACTCATTCATCATATGCTAATGAAAATAATTGTGAGTCATATGAAAGATTAGAGTTTTTAGGAGACGCTGTTTTAGAATTATCTACTTCTGAATATTTTTATCTTTATTACAAGGGTGATGAAGGTAAGATGACTAAAACACGTGCATCATATGTATGTGAAGAAGCTTTAAATGAATATTCTAAAACTATAGGTTTAGATAAACTTATTAGATATGGAAATGGTGTACAAGCTGGATTACCTTCTATTGTTGCTGATTGTTTTGAATCAGTACTTGCTGTTATATTCCTAGAACATGGTTATTCAGTTGCTAAGAAATATGCTCTAGATATTATTAGACCTTATGTTGAAAGTGGACGTAAGTTTATTGAAGACTATAAAACATATTTACAAGAAATATTACAATCACAACAAAAAACTTTAGAATATGTTATTGTATCTGAAGATGGTCCACAAAATGATAAAACATATGTTGTTGAATGTTTAGTGGATGGATTAACTTTAGGTAAGGGTGTTGGGCACTCTAAAAAAGAAGCAGAACAAAATGCCGCTAAAGATGCAATAAGCAAAATGGCATAAGGGATTGGTATAAATGAAACTATTAACTATTAAGGCACACGGTTTTAAATCGTTTGCTGATACAATTGAAATACAAGTTAAAGATGGTATTACTGGCATTGTAGGTCCAAATGGCTCAGGTAAGTCTAATGTTGTAGATGCTGTTCGTTGGGTATTAGGTGAATCATCTTTAAAAGAAATTAGATCAGGCGATTCAATGACTGATGTTATTTTTATGGGCTCATCTTCGCGTGATAAACAAACTCATGCATGGGTTTCCTTAACTTTTGATAATAAAGATCATTATTTATCTACACCTTATGATGAAGTTGAAATAAAAAGAGAAGTTTATAAGACAGGAGAAAATGAATATTATATAAATAATGCTAAGGTTAGAAAAAAAGATATTACTGACTTATTCTTAGATTCTGGATCTAATCCTGATTCATTCTCAATTATCTCTCAAGGTAAGATTCAAGATATCTTAAAAGGTAAATCATCAGATAGAAGAGTAATTATTGAAGAAGCAGCTGGTGTTTTAAAATATAAGAAGAGAAAAGAAGAAACAATGAAAAAACTTGATAATACTAATAATAACTTAGATAAAGTTTCATTAGTTATTCAAGAACTTGAAGTAAATTTAAATCCATTAAAAGAACAAGCAGAAGTCGCAACTAAGTATTTAGAATATAAGAATGAACTTAAAGATATAGAAATAGCTTTACTTGCCTCAGATATTAAAAAGATAAATGATGATTATCAAGATAAAAAGAATAGGTTAACTGTAGTTAATGAAGAATTATTAAATATGGATAATTCTAATTCTGTTGATAATTCTAAGTTGGAATCTCTAAAAGCTAAACAATTGAAACTAGATGAAGAAATAAATTCTGAATCAAATAAATTAATCGAATTAACACAAGAATTATATTCATTGGAATCTAAGAAACAATTAGTACAAGAGAGAAAGAAATATGAAGTAGAGGATTCTAAGCTTCAAAACAATATTATTAATCTTAAAAATGATGAGATTGAAGTTAAAAAGAATATAGCGATACTTGAAAATAGTATTAAGACTGTAACTAAAGATGTTAAAGATAATAAAGATGAAGAAGATAGATTACAATCTGAATTTAATAATTTAAATATGAAAAGAAATTCTTTAGTTACAGTCTTAATACTATTTTCAAGTATCGCTATATTCTTTTTAACTTCAATCTCA
>JAIKYM010000040.1 GCA_024683115.1 Bacilli bacterium | reverse complement strand
TAATTATCTTTCTTTTTTAACTCTTAATAATATATCAGGAGCAACTGTATCTTTTAAATCATATGTTTCTGTATATGATTTAAAAGATACAGTTGCTCCTGATATATTATTAAGAGTTAAAAAAGAAAGATAATTATTTATCTTTCTTTTTCATTTCCTTTAATTTATATAATAAGTTAATAGCTTCAATAGGAGTAGTATTTAAAGGATCTATCTTATCAATAAACTCATCTATCTCACTATTCTCTTTTTTATCAAAATCCATAGATATTTGTTCTATATGAGTTTCATTTCTCTTCTTCTTAGAATTATCTTCATATATATTTAAGATAGCTCTAGCATTTTGTAATACTTCATCAGGTAAGCCTGCAAGCTTAGCTACATGAATACCATATGATTTATCTACAGCACCTTCCATGATTTTATGAAGAAATACAACATTACCATCTTCTTCTCTTGCTTCTACATGAACATTCTTAATAGATGGTATTCTTTTATCTAAATCAGTTAACTCATGATAATGTGTACTAAATAAAGTCTTACATTTAACTTTCTCTGATATGTATTCTAGTATTGCTCTAGCTAAAGACATACCATCGAAAGTTGCAGTACCTCTACCTAACTCATCAAATAAAACTAATGATTTATCAGTAGCACCTACTAAAGCATTCTTAGCTTCAATCATTTCAACCATGAAAGTAGATTCACCAGATACTAAATCATCTGATGCACCTATTCTTGTAAATATCTTATCAAAAATAGGAAGTGTTGCCTTATCAGCTGGTACAAATGAACCCATTTGCGCCATGATGACAGTAATAGCTAGTTGTCTCATATATGTAGATTTACCAGACATGTTAGGTCCAGTTATTAATAATGTATTAGTATTTTCATCCATCTTAATATCATTCTTGATATATTGATTATTAGATACTACTTCTACAACTGGATGTGATCCATTCTCAATATCTATTACTCTTTCTTCTACTAGAGTAGGTCTAACTAAATGATGTTCTTCAGATACTATAGATAAAGAAGCTAAAACATCTAGTTCAGCTAAGATACTAGCTGTTTCTTTTAACTTAAATATCTCTTGTTTAATTCTATTTCTTATTTCAGTAAATAGGTTATATTCAAGTTCAATAATCTTCTCTTCAGCATTTAAAATTAATGCTTCTTTTTCTTTTAACTCAGGTGATATATATCTTTCTGCACCTGTTAAGGTTTGTCTTCTTTCCCAATTCAAGTTAGCAGGTACATTAGCTATTTGTCCCTTAGTTATTTCTATATAATAACCAAATACTTTGTTATAACCAACCTTTAAGTTATTAATACCTGTTTCTTTCTTAAGTGATTCTTCAATAGATGATATGAAGTTCTTACCACCTTTTCTTATCTCTTTTAATTCATCAAGTTCAGCATTGTATCCATCTTTAATTAAATATCCTTCTTTAACTGTTATAGGTGGTTCTTCATATATTGCTTCTTCAAGTAAATTATATAATTCAGTATGATCATTCAGTTTTAGTTTATAACCTAATTCATTAATTATTCTTGTTACATCAGGTAATACTTTTAAACTATTTTTTATTTGTAATACATCTCTTGCATTAAGTGATCCACATGAAACTTTTCCACATAGTCTTTCAAGATCATATACTTCATATAAATCATTCATTAATTCATCTCTTAACATGAAGTTCTTATTTAAAGAATCTATATAATCATATCTTTGATTAATCTCTTTTATATCTTTAAGTGGATTCATCAAATAGTATTTAAGCATTCTTGCACCCATGGCTGTCTTAGTTCTATCAAGTAGCCAAATAAGTGAATACTTTCTTTCCTTTAATCTTAATGTTTCAATTAATTCTAGATTACGAACTGTATGAACATCCATCTCTAAGTATTTATCTCTTTTAACTATATTAACATGAGATAAATGAGATAAGTTTTTAAGTTGTACAACATGAAGATAATATAATAAGTGTTTAATACCATATACTATTCTCTCATCTTCTATACCTTCATAAATAGATGAATACTCTTCTTCTAGATAATTATCTTCTATAGATATATTTATATTATAGTTATTCTTTAATATATTTAATAATTCTAAAGGAAATTCATTAGTAATAACTACTTCTTTAACA
>JAIKYM010000151.1 GCA_024683115.1 Bacilli bacterium | reverse complement strand
TACAAAACTATGTATAGTAAAAGGATAGATGAAATCCTTATATTTATAGCGTTTTTCTTTGTCATATTTTTTTCTTTCCCTATCTTTTTAACCCTATTATCTATACCATTATAACATGTAATTTTTAAAATAAAAAGATGTGATTACCCACATCTTATTTCTATAATTCTTTTATATAAATATTTCTAATTCCTCTTTTAAATTCTTTAGTATTAATTAACTTAAAACCATCTTTTACTAAATTATTAATTGAATAAGCATTGTCTGGGTGAATTGTTCCAGCACCATATTTATAACCGTGTTCTATGCAATATTTATCTAACAATTGAAGCATTTGATATTGGAAACCATTTCCAACATAGTTAATATCAACAAACATTGGTCCATAGTCAGCTACTTCTTTAACATCATATTCTAAATTAAATGATTCAATCGAATGTTCATCTGCTGGTATTAGCATCATAGAACAAACTGGAGTTTCATTATCATAGAATAGCCATATTTTTGAACCATTTTTCAACATTTCTTCTAAATCTTCTCTAGTAAAATCTCCTAACCATTCAGGATGTTCCATATGTAGCTTAACATCTTCTCTTAGTCTTAAATATTCATCTAAATCTATATTTTCATCTATGCTTTTTAGCTCACTTAGTAACATATTTACACCATCTTTCAATTAAATTATATCATATAAAATAAATACTATATATAATTATGATAGGAAGTGTTTGATATGATATGGAATATATTATTATTAATCGTGGGGTTTGTTTTATTAATTAAAGGAGCAGATGTTTTTGTAGATGGTGCTTCATCATCAGCTCAAAACTTTAAAGTATCTAAAATATTGATAGGCTTAACTATTGTAGCATTTGGTACTTCTGCACCAGAACTTGCTGTATCTCTAAGTGCTTTAGCATCTGGCAGTACAGATATGGTTTTAGGTAACGTTATAGGAAGTTGTATTCTAAATGTATTATTAATAATTGGTGTAGCCGCTGTAATACATCCAATTGATATAAAAGATAATACTATCAAAAAAGAATTACCATTAACATTATTAATATCTACTTTATTAGTTGTCTTAATGTTAGATATAAAAATAAATAATGAAGCAATTAATCAAGTAACAAGATCTGATGCAATTGTCATTTTATTATTCTTCTTAGTATTTGTTTATTATTTAATATCTTTGGTAAAGAAGAAAAAAGGTGAAAAAGAAGAAAAACCCAAATTTGGATTATTTATAAGTTTAATACTTGTAGGTGTTGGATTAGTTGGTATTGTATTCGGTAGTGATATGGTTGTTGATAATGCAAAAGCACTTGCTACAGCATTAGGTGTAAGCGATAGATTTATTCACACTAATAGGTTCTGCAGGTTTATTACTTGCATTTGCTACAACTAAAAGACAAATTAATAGACTAGAAGGTTTATTAATGCTATTGATATTTATTGTATATTACATATTAGTATTTGTAGTATAAATAAAAAAGGCTCGTTATTTACGAGTCTTTTTCTTATTCTTTTTTTCCATATTTTCCTTAGCTACAGTAAGCATAAGTTTTATTCTATTAACTTGGTTAGTATGAGAAGCACCTGGATCATAATCTATAGCTACAATATTAGATTCAGGATACAAGTGTCTTATTTTCTTAATAACTGCTTTACCTACTATATGGTTAGGTAAACATGCAAATGGTTGAACACATACGATATTATTTATACCAGATTTAATTAATTCTACCATCTCACCAGTTAAGAACCAACCTTCACCGGTTTGGTTACCAGTTGAAAGTATACCATCTACATTTTCAGCTAACTCATAAATATTAGATAAACTTTCGTATCTAGTCTTAGCTAACATCTTCTTAGCTTCTTTTTCATAGAAATCTATAAGTTTAAGTGCTATATGATTAATAATGCTTACCTTTTTACCAGTTTTTAAAATCTTATTCTTAACTAATGCATTGTAAGCACAATACTTAACAAATCCCATTAATTCAGGTGAATGTACTTCTGCACCTTCAGCTTCTAACTTTTCAACTAAATGATCATTTCCAAAAGCATGATACTTAATTAAGATTTCTCCTACTATACCTACTTTAGGCTTATTTATATGTTTTATTTCAATATTATTATATTGTTTAATGATATTTTTAACATTCTTTTTGAATTGTTTAAAACTGCCAACTTGTAAGGCTTTATAACATTTTTTATCCCATTTAGCATGAAGTTTATTTGTTTCTCCACCATGTTTTTCATATGGACGTGTAGCTAATGTTAATTTCATTAATAAATCCCCATATACTACTGCTTGAAGAGCTTTATTAGCTAAACTAGGAGTTATTTTAAATGCTTGTTCTTTCTCTAATCCACTTGTATTAAATGATAAGATTGATATTTTACCTAATCCAGCATCTTTTAACCCTTTTCTTATAAGCCCAATGTAATTAGTTGCTCTACAGCCTCCACCTGTTTGTGTAATAATTACAGATGTATTATCTAAATCATATTTACCACTTTGTAGGGCTTCAATTAACTGACCAATTACAATAATTGCAGGATAACAAGCATCATTGTTAACGTATTTTAAGCCTGTTTCAACTGTATTATTATTGCTTTCTTTTAAATATACAGCATTGTATCCTTCGCTTGTTAACACGGATTCTATAAATGGCATATGGAAAGGAGACATATCTGGGAATAATAAAGTATGTTTAATATCTTTTTTCTTGAAATAATTTTTCTTGTAATCATATGCTTTATAATCAGTCTTTGTGCCTGTTCTTTTATTCATAGACGCAATTAATGATCTAATTCTTATTTTAGCAGCCCCTAGATTATTTATTTCATCTATTTTAATAGTTGTATATAACTTATTATTACATTTTAGTATTTCTTCTGCTTGGTCTGTTACTATCGCATCTAGTCCACATCCAAATGAATTTAAATTAACTAATTCAAGATTATCATGTTGAGATACTACATCTGCTGCATGGTAAACTCTTGAATGATATGCCCATTGATCCACTACTCTTAATTTAGATTGAATATTACTCATATGACATATAGAATCCTCAGTTAATACGGCTAAACCTAAAGAATTAATCATTGTATCAATTCCATGGTTAACTTCTTTATCTAAGTGATATGGTCGACCAGCTAGCACTATAGCTCTTTCATTGTGTTCATCAATATATTTAATGAATTCTTCACCTTTAGCTCTAACTTCATCCTTAAACTTTCTTTGTTCTTCAAAAGCAGCATGAATAGCTTCTTTTAATTCTTTATTAGTAAAATTGTATTCTTTAAATTCATCTAATTCTTTAATACGTTTTAATAAAGCTTTTTCATCCATAGGTAAGAATGGATTAATAAACTTAATATTATTCTTTTCTAATTCTTCAACATTTAATTTAATAGCTTCTGAATATGATTGTACTATTGGACAGTTGTAATGGTTATCAGCATTTTTAAACTCCAAGTTTTCATACATAATACATGGATAGAATATTGTTTTAATACCCTTGTTGATTAGGTTAATGATATGTCCGTGTACTAATTTAGCTGGATAACATACTGATTCAGATGGCATTGATTCAATACCCATTTCATAGATACCACGGTTTGAATGATCTGATATAACAACTTTAAATCCAAGTTTAGTAAATAAAGTAAACCACAACGGATAGTTTTCATACATATTTAAAGCACGAGGTATACCTATTTCACCACGAGTAGGATTATCAATAGGCTCATAGTTAAATAATCTATCATATTTCCATGAGTACATATTTGGAAGTAATGAATTAGATCCATTGTTGCCTGAACCTCTTTCACATCTATTACCAGATATAAATGACTTTTTATTAAACATATTAATAGTTAATGCACAATGATTCTGACATCCTTGGCATCTTGAATGCATTGTCTTAATAACCAAATTATTTATTTCATCAGCAGTTAATATACTACTTTTAACATCTTGATCATCATACTTTTTAAAATTATCTAAAGCAATTAATGCGACACCATATGCACCCATTAAACCAGCAATATCTGGTCTAATAACTTCTTTACCTGTTATATTTTCAAATGCTTTTAATACTGCATTATTTAAAAAAGTACCACCTTGAACAACTATCTTATCTCCTAAAGATGATATATCTCTTATCTTCATTACCTTTTGTATAGCATTTCTAATTACTGAATATGAAAGACCAGCAAATATATCACCTAAAGGTCTACCTTCCTTTTGTGTTTGCTTAATCTTTGAATTCATAAATACCGTACAACGTGAGCCTAAATCAATTGGTGCTTTAGATTCACAAGCTAAATTAACAAATTCTTCTATAGATATATTCAATGATTTAGCTAATGTTTCAATAAATGATCCACATCCAGATGAACAAGCTTCATTAAGCATGATACTATCAACAGCACCATCTTTAATCTTGATATATTTCATATCTTGTCCACCAATATCAATGATACTTTCAACACCTGGTAAGAAATAATTAGCAGCTTCAAAGTGAGCCATAGTTTCTATTTCACTTATATCTAAATTGAATGCTGTTTTTATTAATAATTCACCGTATCCAGTAGAACCAGATGACCTAATAACTATATTCTTAGGTAGTTTAGAATATAAATCTAATATCATATCTTTAACTGTATCAACAGGAGTACCCTTATTAGATCTATAATTTTCATATAATAAATTGCCTTGATCATCTATAGCAACTAACTTAGCTGTAGTGGATCCTGCATCTATACCTACAAATACATCTCCTGAATATGTTGATAAGTCTCTTCTTTTTACACAATTCTTTTTATGTCTATTAATAAAATTGTTGAAATCCTTCTTAGTTTTAAACAATGGATCTAAGTTATTACTTTCGATTTCTTTAAATTCTTGAAGTTTATTAATCTTATCTTTTAACTCAGATGTACTATAATACTCTCTTTTTTCTTTATCTAATATAGCTCCAATACAAACAAATAGTCTTGCATCATCTGGAGTTATTATTTCATGTTCTTTTAATCCTAAAGTAACTACAAATCTTTCTTTAAGTGTTGATAAATAATTCAATGGACCACCTAAGAAAATAACATTACCTTTAATTGGTTTACCACATGCTAAACCAGATATAGTTTGATTAACAACTGCTTGCATGATTGATAAAGCTATATCTTCTTTCTTAGCTCCTTCATTAAGAAGTGGTTGAACATCTGTTTTTGCAAATACACCACATCTAGATGCAATAGGATATATTTGAGTTCCACCTTTAGCTAATTCATTTAATCCTTCAGTAGTAGTATTTAATAATACTGCCATTTGATCCAAGAAGGCACCTGTACCGCCTGCACACGATCCATTCATACGTTGTTCTATTGTTTGATCAAAGTAGATAATCTTTGCATCTTCTCCACCTAATTCAATAGCTACATCAGTAGATGGAGCATATTCTTTAATAGCATTCTTACAAGCAATTACTTCTTGTATAAATGGTATCTCCAAATAATTAGCTAAAGCTATAGCTCCTGATCCTGTAGTAACTAAAGAAAAACTATTACCATCAAATTTATCTAATACTTCATTAAATAAATCAGTTATTGTCTTTTTAGTATCTGAATAATGTCTTCTATATTCAGAATAAAGTATCTTATCCTTTTTATCCATGACAACTAGTTTAACTGTTGTTGAACCTACATCTACACCTATCTTTAATAAACTCATAGTATCCCTACCTTCATGCGATATTTAACCTACTCTTATTATTATAACATAATTAAAAAAAGAATATGATTAACATATTCTTTTACTTACTAGGTGGTAATACTATTACGTTATTTTCTACTATTTCCCTAGACCATTTAGGAGCAGCATTACTTCTAATATCCATTTTAATTACTCCAAAATCAATAGTATTAACTAATATTTTAAATAAATAATAATTATATCCTGAATTTGGACATCTTGATTGATTCTCTACATATGCTTCATTTGGAGATAATTTATCTTGTTCATATTCTGTTTCATTGTAATGTGTTTTAACTTCATAAATATATAAGTAACCTGTATTTCTATTTCTAATACATATATCATATCCAAAACCATCACCAACTGTTTTAGGTAATAAACAATACTCATATTCATCAGCATTATATAAAGTTAAAAGATAATCTAAGGCAAGTAATTCTCCATAACAACTTTGAGCATAGTTAAGATATTGACTATAATTATTATCTTTAAAACATTTCTTAAATACTTCTTTTGCTTGTTCTTTAGTATCAGGATAGTTTAATCCTGTCATTCTACCTACATTTCTTGCAGTCTTCATGTTATCTAGGTGAACATAATACTTTTTATTTATTCCACCTGTTATAGCTAATTTAATTAAATTATTATAGAAATCTTCTTTAACTGGTAATTCTAACTTAGTTGTTAGTGCACATACTAAAGTTATATAATCTCTTGTTTTATCTTCATCAGACATTTTTAAATATGTATTATTATAAATGGATTGTACAAATAGACCCTCCATAATTGATATTATTCTTGCATCTGCATATGTATTTATAGAGTTTCTAAATGGAAAAGTAAAATACATACATATTCTTTTATATTCTTCATAATCATCCATATACATATTATTAATAAAAGTAGTTAAATCTTTTTTTATTCTATCCTTAAAAAAACTATAATAAAACATTAATTCATTTTGTAAGTTAGGATCATCTATTGATAGAATAGCATCTATATCAGTTATTAATGAATCTGTTTGAAATGGTTTACCACTTATATAATTAATAACATTTTGAACCTTTCTCTTATCCATTAGCTCCATATAATAATCCCCCTCTAATTGGTTGATTATTATATATTTAATAGTATTTATTGTCAAAAAAAGAGACTTAGTAGTCTCTTAGTTTCTTATTAGTATTCTCTTCTTTTCTTGCTCTATTACTTTATCAAAAGTAGAAGTAGAAACATTAGGTCCATGAATAATAGTATCTAATCTACGAGTAAATGTATCAGTATGATTTACTTTCTTAATTCTATCATCTGTTTCTTTAGCTTCTATAATATCTTGTTTTGTTCCTCTTACTATTCCAAATCTATCAGAAGGAAGAGCAAATATAGCTTCACTGTGAGTTAATATTGTTCTTCTAGATGGATCTATAGTATCTGAGTTATGGAATTTATCAAATACTAGATATTCATTTGGATATGAGAATCCTATGTAACCTGATAAGCCATATTTACCTTGAATATATCTTACATATGAACTATGCATATAATAATTCATTTTTTGTTCAAATAAATCTAAATACTTATCATAATCTACATCTGCTTTTGCTCTTGTATATTGGCAAGTATTTCTTATAACTCTATCTAATTCACCTGGTCTTAGAATATCCCAAGCAAGTAATAACTCATGATTATTTAATATATGTTTATTATCATTTACTACTATAGCTGGATCATATAAACTTCTATATTTAACACCAAAGTCATCGTACCAAATCCTATTATATCCTACATATAATCTATGTGGATATGGAGAGTTTTGCATTGGCAAGATATTAACATAGTATTCATATGGAAGAATTAAGTATACTTCTTCTTTAGTTTCTTCAAATTTCATTAAGCTTTTATAAGCAAGATATAAAAGCATATCTTTAGGTATTACTTCATGATAAATTAAACTAGTTAAATCAGTTTTATACATAGCTAATATTGAATCTAGATTCTTATTAACTTCTTCTAAAACTCTCATATTAGAATCATATTCAGGTTTTACTTGATTATCTTTATTAATCTTATAATCATTTATATAAGCTCTTACATAATCTTTTAAATAATTCATTCCATCTTCATTATCTAAATTAATAAAATTAATTCTATGTTCAATACCCATTGATTCAAATAGTTTATTAATAAAATCAATCGGATGAAATCTAAAATCATATCCATCTGTATGTGGAGTATAAGTTATACCACTTGAGTTTCTAGTAAATTCTTTAACTTTTTCAGGTGGATAACTAGGAATTAAAGTAAATATTTCTTCATAAAATCCTAATAAATATTCACGTATATCTTGCCAGTTCTTAAATACACTAGATATATCTCCTCTAGGTATAAATAAAGTCATATTAACTGGATTAATAAAATTAGTTAATTCTCTAACTGGTATATCACTTGATATTGTATGGTTATG
>JAIKYM010000149.1 GCA_024683115.1 Bacilli bacterium | reverse complement strand
ATCTAAATATCTAACTTCTGAATTAATACAACAAATGACTACTTTAATAGAACAATATAAAACTAGAGTATCTATTGTTGATATAGCAGATTCTTATTATAGAATTAATAACTGTTTATCGGATATGTCTAAAGTATTAGTTCAAAATAATTTCTCGGCACCTGAATGGGACAAGGCAATTAATGATTCTTATTCTCGTATTGAAGCTTTAAAAGTAATTTATGATGATAATGTATTAAAGATGAATAATATAATTAAGATACCAGGCACATCTTTTGTAGCTATGATATTTGGTTTTGTTAAATGGCCATATTTTAGAAATGCATAATAAATATTAATTGTTTATATATTTATATACATGTTATAATTTATATGAGGGATGGTTATGAAAAAGTATCGTAATAAAATACTAATTGGTATATTCTTTCTAATATTTGGTATTATCTTATTTAGCTTTTCAGCTGTTGATGCTATGGAAGGTTATGATATTTATAATAATAGAGTTAGAGTAGAAGGAACAGTTTTAGATGTTAATTATAAAACTAATACAACCATAATTACTTATGAAGCAAATGGTGTTACTGTACAAAAAGAATTAAATATGATTGATACATCTATGAATAAAGAAGATAAAGTTGTTGTTTTCTATCATAAAAATGACGCTAATCAATTTTTTCTAAAGAACCAACTTATATATGTTGGTTGTTACTTTGGATTAGGTGTACTATTAATGCTTATATCTGTATTATTCGTATTTATGGTTATATTTGGAGTATTAGGTGATATCAAACTTATTAAACATGGTAAAAAGATTGAAGCCACAATCGAATCAATTACGATTAATAGGACAATTACTAGATGTCCATATAAGTTGGTACTTAGCTTTAAAGAAGGTAAGAACGTACATGAATTTAAATATAATTCTGTATGGTTTAACATTAAAGATGTGGTTGATACATACAAGATTAAGACTGTACCTGTATATGTTACAGAAGATTATAAAAAATACTATATAGATTTAAGTGTATTAGAAACTTTAAATAACTAAAATATTTAAAGTTTTTTATTTACAAAAAATCTTTGTAAAATACTTGTATATTTTTGATGTAAATTGTTATTTTATTTACAATAATATAATATACTTAATATGTAATACAATAAAGGAGTGTATAAATATGATTTACCCATCAATAGATAAAATTTTACAAATAGTAGGATCTAAGTATATTTTAATCCAAGTTGCTGCTGAAAGATCAAAACAAATGAACGCAACAGGTCATTTACAAATGAAAGAAAACGAATATATTTGTAAAAGAGGAATTGGAAGAACATTAGAAGAAATTGATAAAGGCTTAATAAAAATAGAAAAAGTAGATTAATACTTGACATAAAGTATATATATGATATAATTTTAAGTGTTTTAAAGAGGAAAGCGATGTATCCACATCCACCTGAGCCGCGTGTAGTGCTAGGTTAGAAAGCCAAATAAATTAGTGTTTTAACATAATATTTAGGTTTTTTAGGTGGATACGTTTGTATTCACTTTTTAATTGTAGAAAGGGTGCATTTATATAGCAAAGTTTAATAATCCAAATAAGAAAAATGATGATTTACCAATTAATGAACATATAAGAGTTCCAGAGTTAATGGTAATAGGTCCAAATGGGGAACAAATGGGAACAAAGAAAATAGCTGATGCAATGACTATCGCTAATTTCGCTGGTCTTGATTTAGTTCTTATGAATCCAGGAGCAGATATGCCTGTTGGAAAGATAATGGACTACAATAAGTTTAAGTATGAGAAGAATAAGAAAGCTAAAGATGCTTTAAAGAAACAAAGAGAATCTAATAAGGAAACTAAAGAATATCAATTAAGTGCAACTATTGATATCCATGATTTTGAAACTAGAAGAAAGAATTCTGAAAAGTATTTATTAGATGGTCATAAGATCAAAGTAACAATTAGATTTAAGGGTAGACAAATGGCTCATACCGAAGTTGGACAAGAAGTTATGGAAAAATTTGCTGAAAGCTTAAAAGACGTAGCTGATGTTGAATCTAAACCAGTACTTGAAGGTAGAACTATGATTATGATGTTAGCACCTAAGAAAGAGAAATAGGAGGAATTATTTATGGGAAAAATGAAAACACATAAAGGAACTAAAAAAGCTGTTAAATTACATAAAAGTGGATTAGTAACTTATAAGTTCAGTGGTGGAAACCACAAGACTTCTAAGGATTCACCAAAAGAAGTAAGACAAAGAAGAACAAAAGGAAAATTAGCTAAAGGAATGGCTAAGAAGATTATTAAAGCAATCTAATAAGGAGGGAAATGTAAGATGACAAGAGTTAAAGGCGGAAACGTTGCAAAGAATAGACGTAGAAAAGTATTAAAACAAGCTAAAGGTTACTTTGGTTCAAAACATAGATTATTCAAGACAGCTCAAGAGCAAACATTCCATTCATTAGAATATGCTTATAGAGATAGAAAGAATAATAAGAGAAACTTCAGAAAATTATGGATTACAAGAATTAATGCTGCTTGTAGATTAAATGATATTTCTTATTCAAGATTTATCAATGGTTTATCTAAAGCTGGTGTTGAAATTAATAGAAAGATGTTATCTGAAGTAGCTATCGATAACGCTAAGTTATTTGCTTCATATGTACAAATTGCAAATGATGCATTAAATGGTAAGGTAGCTAAGAAAGAAGTTGAAAAAGCTAATAAAGAAGTAGCTAAGGCTGCTCCTGAAAAAGAAGCTGCTTCAACTGATATTTCTAAGTTAACTGTAGCTGAATTAAAAGAAATGGCTGTAGCTCAAGGTATTGAAGGTGCTACATCTATGAAAAAAGCTGAACTAGTAGAAGCTTTAAGTAAGTAATAATAAAATAAGTCAACTAAAATATGTTGACTTATTTTTATTTATATATTATTATATTACTAGTTTATTTTTATGAAGGAGGCGTCACATATGGCAGTTAAATTAAGATTAAAAAGAATGGGTGCAAAACAAAAACCATTTTACAGAATTATAGTAGCAGATTCAAGATCTCCAAGAGATGGTAGATTTATTGAAACAGTTGGTACTTATGATCCAGTTAAAAAGGATAATAACATTTCTGTTAATGAAGAAAGAGTTAATTATTGGTTAACTAATGGAGCTCAACCAACTGATACAGTTAAGTCTATTTTATCTAAGTCTGGTGTTTGGGCTAACTATAAGAATTCTAAAGTTAAAAAAGCTGAAAAAACTACTAAGAAATCTACTAAGAAAGAAGCTTAATAATTATGCATGAAGATTTAGTAAGATTTACTGAAAACTTAGTTAAATCACTTGTAGAAGATCCTGAAATGGTTAAGGTTCAAGAATTCTTAGGTGATGATGAAGTTATTCAACTTGAAATTATGGTAGAAGAAAAAGATATGGGAACTGTTATTGGTAAAGGCGGTAAGATGGCATCAGCTATTAGAGTACTTGTACAAGCAGTTGCTTACAATCAAGGTATTTATAGAGTTAGAATTAATATAGATTCATTTTAAAAAAGAGGATTATAATTAATCCTCTTTTATTATTGGTTTATTATTATTTTCAAATAATAGAACATCATCATTAGTTAATTGTTTATAAATAATCGCTGCTTTATCTTCATAATCTTTAATAATACT
>JAIKYM010000132.1 GCA_024683115.1 Bacilli bacterium | reverse complement strand
CATTATTCGCCTTGCCCTGTTGTTTTATTTTGAAGATAATCTTTATCTCCATAATAATCTTTAATAAACTTTTCTCTATATTCTAAAATATTATCATTTTTAATTGCTTCTCTTAAATCTTCAGTTAACTTAATTAAGAATCTAATATTATGTATTGATAATAATCTTTGTCCAAATGTTTCATCAGCTACTATAAGATGTCTTATATATGCTTTTGTATAATGCTTACAAGCATAACAATCACATGTTTCATCTATAGGTGTGAAATCATCTTTATACTTATTATTCTTAACATTTATTTTACCATATTTAGTGTGTGCGTGGCCATGTCTTGCAAGTCTTGTTGGTGCAACACAGTCAAATATATCTACACCTCTAATAACATTTTCAATTATATCAATTGGATCTCCTACACCCATAAGATATCTTACTTTATCTTTAGGTAAATACTTACATGAATATTCTACTTGTTGATATTGCACATCTTTAGGTTCACCTACAGCAGTACCACCTATTGAATATCCATCAAAACCAATTTTAACTAATTCTTCAACACAATGCTTACGTAAGTCTTCATATTCAGCACCTTGAACTATACCAAATAAAGATTGTCTAGGATTATTAAATACGTCTTTACCTCTTTTAGCCCAACGAAGTGTTCTTTCAACAGATTCTTCTACATACTTTCTTGTATGTGGAAATCCAATACACTCATCAAACGACATAGCTATATCAGAATCTAACTTATTTTGTATTTCAATACTCTTTTCAGGTGTTAATAATAATTCTTCACCGTTTAAATGAGATTTAAATTTAACTCCCTCTTCTGATATCCATTTAGGTTTAGATAAAGAGAATACTTGGAATCCACCTGAGTCAGTTAGAATTGGTCCATCCCAGTTCATAAACTTATGTAATCCACCTGCTTTATCAACAATATCTTCACCTGGTCTTAACCATAGATGATAAGTATTAGATAAAATAATACCTGCACCTAAGTCTTTTACTTCTTCAGGAGATAAAGTCTTAACAGTTGCTTGAGTACCTACTGGCATAAACATAGGAGTATCATAAGTTCCATAGTTGGTTTCAATAGTACCTAATCTAGCATTTGTATTCTTTTCTTCTTTTAATAAATTATATTTAATTTTCATATTATCACTAATCTTTCTTAAAGAACATTGCATCTCCAAATGAGAAGAATCTATAATTATTCTTTATTGCCTCTTGATAAGCATTAAGTACAAATTCTTTTTTACTAAATGCTGATACTAACATAACTAATGTTGATTTAGGTAAATGGAAGTTAGTAATTAAACAGTCAATAGCTTTAAATTCATAACCTGGATATATAAATATATCAGTATTACCTGAACACTCTTTAAATTCACCATATTTATTCATGATTGTTTCAAGTGTTCTAGTACTTGTAGTACCTACAGCAATTATTCTTCTACCATCTTTCTTAGCTTCATTTAATATATCAGCTGTTTCACTACTCATTTGATAAAATTCAGAATGCATATGATGATTACTTATATCATCAACTTCAACTGGTCTAAATGTACCTAATCCTACATGTAATGTTACATTAGTTATTATTACACCCATCTCTTTCAATTCATCCATTAATTCAGTAGTAAAATGTAATCCTGCTGTTGGTGCAGCAGCTGATCCTTCAACTTTAGCATAAACAGTATTATATCTATCTTTTTCTTGTAGTTTTTCATGAATATATGGTGGTAAAGGCATTTCTCCTAATCTATCTAATATTTCAAGTAAAATACCTTTATATAATAATTTAACTCTAGTTACACCATCTGCTAATAGTTCTACAACTTCAGCTGATAGTTCATCACTAAATTTAATAATTGTTCCTTCATGTAATCTTTTTTGAGGTCTAGATAAACATTCCCATTTATCTTCACCCATATCTTTTAATAATAATAGTTCAATAACAGCTCCAGTATCTTCCTTTACTCCCATAAGACGTGCAGGAATAACCTTTGTATCATTTATAACTAATACATCACCTTTGTGTAAATATTCTTTAATATCTGAAAAATGTTTATGTTCTAATTCTCCAGTAAATCTATCCATAACTAATAGTTTAGATGATGATCTATCTTTAAGTGGAGTTTGAGCAATTAATTCTTCAGGTAATTCATAATCAAAATCTGATGTCTTCATAAAATCACCTCAATAATTGTATCATTTATTATATACATTATAAAGGATTTATCAACTTATCTATAGCATATATTATTTTTTTTCGCTCATTTGTCGAGATTTGATATATCAATGTTGTATATATATAGTAGAGGGTGAAAATATCACCTAGATGTTATCTCCTATATAGGAGGTGATAGTTATGATTAAGAAAAGTGATTTAATCATTTTTACATTAATTGTAATTATTATTTTGCTTATTATATTTGAATAACTCTTCAGGGTATTTGGTTGATAACAAAAAAAAGCATCTAGTCTAAACTAGGTGCTATTCTCTACAAAAGGATAACATCAGTTTGGTGATGCACTCCTCTAACTACATTATACAAAAAAAGATATTGATTATACAATATCTTTTATTTATTATTCAAAGAAATCATCAAAATACTCATCATCATTGTTAAGTACTTGTGATTGTGTATCAACTTTAATTGGTACTGTAGTTTGCGTAATCACTTGAGGTTGAGTTGGTTGAGTTATCACTTGTTGTACTGGTTGTGTTACAACAGATTGAACTGGTTGTACAGTTTGAACATTTTGTACTGGAACAACAACTTGATTTGGTTGTTTTGGTACAACTTGTTGAACTTCAACTTTAGGTTCTACAACAGGTGCACTTTCAACACTTCCTACATTATCATTTATCATTGATTGGAAATTTAAATTTGGAGATGTTTGTGAAACTGTTGATTCTACTGGTTGAGTAGGAGTACTAACTGTTTTTTGTACTTCTATTGTCTCTGGTACAGTAGTAACAACATCTTCAACAACATCTACTTTATCATCGAATAAACTAGAGAATGTAGGACCACTTACTGGTTTACTAATTGTTTCAGTAATTTCTGGTTCAATCTTCTTTTCTTCAAACTTAGGTTCTTTAACCTCATCTTCAAAGAATACTTTCTTATCTCCACCTTCAAATGGATTAAAAGGATTAGATTGTTCAGTAGTTAATCTTTCCTTCTTAGCATTCTCTTGTTTTTCTTCTTCTTCTAATCTAGCAATTTGTGCATCGATCTTTTTAACTAATTCATCAATATCAATTTGTGGTCTAGGTTTTGTTTCAGCTTTCTTATTTCTTTCAGCCATGAACTCCTCAAATGTAGGGAATCTCTTTGGTTGACTATTTAATCCAGCCATTCCACCTGCCATAATATCAGAGAAACTTGGTAATGAACCAGACGATTTACTACCTCCACCAAACATAGATGATCCACCCATTGGATCTCCAAACATTGACGAAGAACCTCCACCAAACATCGAAGATCCACCACCAAATGGACTTCCTGCTTGTTCACCATTCTTTTTCATTTCACTACGTTTACGAACATCAACGAAATTCTTAACATCAAATAAAGCAACTTCCTTAGCTTCTCTTACTGGTAACTCTGCTGGCTCTTGCCATTCTTTGTCACCCCAATCGATGTTAAATGCTTGTTTTAATTTTGTTCTAAACGGATTTTGTCTATTACGTATAATAATAACTTCATTTAATTGTAATTTTTGTAAGTCTGCTACAGTTATTAAAGGAACTGATGCAGTCTTATCATCTTTTTTACTCTTAACTTCACCACATAATTTAGAAATTTCTTCAAGGGCAGCTAACTCTGTAGTAAGTAAGTACATTAAGTTTGCACAGTTTGATCTGATAGTTTGTGCTTCTTCTTTACCATAAACTTGATCCAATTGTGCATAGTTTTGAATGATAAATGTAAATCTAATATGTCTTGAACGTGCAGCAGTTACCATTGTTGTAATATCCTTTAAAGCCGGCATGTTTGCAAACTCATCAAGAATAAAGTTTGTTCTAAATGGTAAATGTGAACCAGGACTATTTTGAGCTACATCAATTAATACCTCGTATGCTTGCTTAATAAAGATTGTAGCAAGTGCATGGTATGTCTTCTTTTCATCTTGTACTATGATAAATACTGCTGTCTTTTTTTTACCAATGTCAGCAATATCAAAATCTGAATATGATAACATTTCAGTTAAGTTATCTCTAGAACCAAAGTTTCTTATCTTTAATCTAAATGTTGATAAAATAGAACCCTTAGTATCTTGAGGTGCATTGATAGTATTTGATGCTAACATATATGTAGATGATTGTTCACCTTTTAATTTAAAATATTCTTTAATATATGTAGAATTACCACCAAATTTATCTTCACCAACTGTAGTCATTACATTAACTGACTTTAAATTAATTTCATTTTCTTTAGCATCTTCAATTAATCCTAAAATATTTGCTGCTAAATAATCGGCAGCAGAATCTTGCCAGAATGGATCTTGTTGTGGTCCATCATTCTTAACAACGTTATTTGCAACGTCATCTATTAACTCTAAAGCTTTATCTCTGTTACCCTCTTTATATAATTTGTAAGGAACCATTAATGGATTCCATGCATTACCATTTTGAGGATTACGGAAGTTTAATACAACAATGTTATATCCTTTATGTTTTAAATATGTTGTATGGTTACGATAAATTTCACCTTTAGGATCGGTAAATACCATTGATTCACCAGCTTTAGCTAATGAATATACTAATGGGTCAACTACTGCAGATGTTTTACCTGAACCAGTAACTCCGACTACCAATGTATGATATTCAGAATCATCAACCCACATATTTTTACCATCATTAACGAAAACTACTCCACCATGTTCAGCATCTTCATCTTGAACTCCAACTTTATATATTTTCCAAGAGTTCTTCATTTCTTTTTCATCCATCCATCTTGAATAACCATCTGAATCCTTAGGTCCAACCTTTAAACCGGGTCCACCTTTAGAGAATTCAAATATAGTTGACGATACAGATAAGAAAATAACTCCTAATACACCAATAAATACAACCAATGTTACTGGTAAATATGGTAATACCAAACCATCAATTGGATTAAAACCTTTAAACTCACCAGTATTAATAATCGCAAAAATATTACTTACTGATATTGAACTTAAATATAATAAAACGATGCAAAACAAAATAAATACTGTAAGATCAGTCTTAGTAACCTTAATTTTTAACTTAAGTTTCATTTTGCGACCCCTTCCCTTTCTATTTATTATAATACATATAGTACTAATTTACTATACTCTATCGTTTGCTCTTTTCATCTTGACAATAGTAACTACAAACAACACAAATATTACTACAGCGATACCAATAATTATATACATTAATATATTAAGCGACTTTTTAGTCTGTTCTTCATTTTTCTCTTTTCTTTCTTGTTTTTCCTTCTCAGCTTGGCTAGTAGTAACAACTTTCGTGGTATTTGAATTCCCAGAAGGACTTGTAGTAGCTACCGTTGTTGTTTGTTGATAAACGGAACTAATAGAACTACCATCTGCATTTTTAGCTTTTTCTAAATCTTCTTTAGATATTTCTGAATTAGCTCTATATTTCTTACCATCAAAACCTCTAGCATCAAAAGATGCAATCAATGACATATCATAATAATCATTAAAATAATCTGGAGTAATAGTATATTTATATCTAACAACTCCTGTAATATCTCTAGTACCATCTCTAGTAATAGCTATAGCATAATTGAATTTCAAATCTTCTATAGGTGTGGTTTGTATCAATGTTGAAAAGTTATCACTTCTTAACAATGTTACTTCACCAGAAGTTGGTACACCAAATGAATATGTAGTGTATTTAACATATATTTTATCAATATTTGAAGCACCTTCTTTTCCAGTAAAACCTACTGAAAAACGTATATTATTAACCATATCAGCAAATGCTATACATGGAAAAATAACAACTAATAGAATTATTAATCCAAATATCTTTTTCATATATGTCACCACCTTTCTACATATTCTTAGCTTTAATAAACATAAATAATAGTAATAGGAAGAATAATACAACTACTCCCATAACTATATATATAATATATTTTTTGTTGAAAACTTCTTTAGTTTCAACTTTTTCTTCTATAGCATATTTACTATAATCTAATTCTAATACGCTCTCTTTTCCTTCATAAACCTTTAATTCAGTCGGAAATTGAATCTCAGCATCACTATCTAAATCAACACATTGAACACGATATAAATCAGTTATAGCATCTATAGTTATCTCAAAATTATTATCCTTAGTTAGCATATTTTCATAATGAAATGGGCTACCAGTAAAAATAACACTTATACGATCATCATTCATATTCTTAGGAACAATAGCTTTAATTTTTATTGTTCCGTGTTTTAATGTAGGATCCTTTCTAGGATCATCTAATCGCATTATTTCATATCCATTTTCATCAAGTTTAACATAATTTCTAGTATTTAAATCATATGCCCAACAGTTCTTAACTATTACACCATCGTAATAAGCTATGCCATCTATATATGAATCAACTACGTCATATTCATATTCTTCAGCAAAACATCTAGGAGCAAATATGATTCCTAATATCACAATTAATAATAACAATCCCTTTTTCATATTATCACCTAATTACCTGTATAAGAGAAATGCATATAATCTTTCTTAGTATGCCAGTCTCCACCCCAGCTCCATCCAATAGAATAGAAACTTTGAACAGCTACACCATCAGCAGGCATTGAATACTCATCTTCGCCAGGTTTCCACCAACCTTCATAACAAATACTACCAACACTACCATCATTATTAACATAATAACAATAGTTTTCTTTAGGATTAATATCACATGCTAATCCATATGAATGATGTGATCTACTAGAAGAATTTGCAATATTTCTCCAACTATAACAATATGTACTATAAACTTTAAAACCAGCATCATACATTTGTTGATAAGCTATTTTTAAATCCTCAGCTACTGCTTTATGAACTGTTAAAGTTGTAGTATGAGTTTGACCATTTTTATCCAATGTAGGAACTTGTATAGTTGTTAAATATTCTTGCATAGCAGCTTCTGAATTTGGTACACCATTTGGGAATACATCTTCTAATTTTCCTTTAGGTGGAGCTTCAATTGTTAATGTAGCTATATTTTCAATTTCTTTGAATCGCCAAAAATTAGTATAACTTGCATCACTTAAAACAATAACACCAGAAGAAGGATCTACATGAACCCATTGATTATTTCCCATATAAACTGCTATATCATCGCCATTTATACCATAATCACCAGGAGTTAACCATGTACTATCTATTTCCATAAATCCCATTAAATTTGTCATTATTGAAGGACTTAAATCTCCTATGTCAATACGAGTAGCATTCCAATATACCCATTCAACCATTCCACCTGCATCAACTCCACCACTTAATCCAGTGACCGATGCCGATGTTGGCTTACCGCCTTCTTTATAAGGTTTTCCAACTGCAAGTGCAGCTGCAATAACAAAACGTTGTCTAGATGGTGATAAAGAACTATAATCTTCAACACCATTTATAATACTTAATACTTGTTCATCTAGAACTTGTCCACTAACAAGTGTAGGAACAGAAGTCATACCTCCACTTGTACCACCACCTGATGAACCATCTTCATACCCAAAATCGCCTAATGTTTTAAAACCTGAAGTAAAAGTTAATATGAAAATAACAATTATTAATAAAAAGCCAAACATACCACCAGCTATTCCAATTATCATTAGTTTCATTTTAAGTGACTTAATATCTTTGGCTGTTTTTTTACCTGATTTCAAAGCTTTTTTGCCATCTTTAACTGCATCTTTAATATTACCATTTCTTGCATTTGCAACAGCAGATGCCGCACTATTTACTGTATCAGATGCATTTTCAAGCTTTTTAGAAACCTTTTTAATGGCTTCATTTTCTTCAAGCTTATCAGCTACTTTACCTACAGCATTATTTGCTGCTTGACCAACTTTTTGTTTGGCTTTATCCATAAGTGGATTATTCTTTATTCCTGGTTTGTTACCAGAATTCAAAAAGTTTCTATTTCCAGCTCCAGCACCTTTAGGTGCAGCAGTTGCTGTTGACTTAGCAGCATTTGTAGCAGCAGTTCCAGCACTTGCAGTTGTTCCTGCAGTCGTAGCTCCAGTGGTTGCACCAGCAACACTAGCTCCAGCTCCTGCCGTAGCAGCTATAGCAGCGATAGTAGCTCCAGCCTTTAATGCTTTTTTTGTCGCACTATCTTCTACTTCACCGTTTTCATTTACAACTTTACCAGGAGCAACTTTAGTTCCTGGTGCTAAACCTTCGGTATTAGGTCCAGCACTAGATTTATCATCAGCCAAACCATTTACTACAGATTCAGTCATTCCAGATGTATTCATACCACTTGAACTACTTGCATCTTCAATAACGCCTTCACCTGATAAAGCCATAAATTCACTTCCTTCCTATCTTATGCTTCCATTAATATAAACAGAATAATTCCATACTCCTTTTTCATAGAATACATAACTACTATCAGTATTATCTACTACGATAATACGATCACCATCTTTGTTATATTTACTTACTGAACTTGTTAGTAATACAGTTTTATCTAATTTCTTAACATATTTTAAGAAATCGTCATAATTATCATTAAATATATTTTTCTTACAATCACTTGTTAATCTATCATAGGCTATAGTTGGATTATTAATCATTAATCTTACAAAATCTTTATGATATCCTTTGAATACATCAACTTCATCTAGATAAACTACTTCATATTGATTATCTTCGTATTTCTTTATTTCATAATAAACCGGACTATTATCTGGTTTATATTCGCCACTATGATCTTTTATATATCTATATAAGAATATACCAGCAATCACTAATGCTATAAATAAAATCAATAATAATGTCTTATGATATTTTTTTATAAAATTAAGCATTACAAGCACCTCCAAACGTAGATGCATCAATTTTCTTTATACTAAATCTCATTTCCATCTCATTTAAAACTACTTCGTAATATACCTTGTCAAATTCTTTATCAACATTTGAACCAATTACATTACCTGATACATAGTAACTTGTATAGCCTTTAGCAAATCTTTTTGAACACATTAAACTACCATTGAAAGAAACTTTAACATCATATTTTAATGTATCTCTAACATTTGCAGATGAGATATTATTATCTTTCTTATATTTATCATCTAACATATTAACAGCTGCATCATATCTGCCATCGTTAATTGCTGTATAATACTTATCTATTATTTTTGTAATTGTATAGTATCTACTATAATTTTTAACTACCACATAATCTTTATCTAATTCATAATTGTTTTTATGTGCTAATTTCTTACTACCAATTATTATTAATAAGATAGCTAAGAATAAACCAAGGAACCCCCAAATAATTAATACTTTTCTTTGATCTTCAGTTAACTTCTCTACCATAATAATCTCCTATGTTCCAAATATGTTATGGAACTTTGGTCCCATATTTCTAGATACTTGCCATGAAGCATATGCATCTTGATCTTCTTGAATAGTGTTAGTACAATCTCCACCTACATTTATTATACAAGAAGTTGGCTTACTACAAATGGCTGTAGTTTCAGCTTGTCTCTGTGGTGACAAGAACTCTCTAATAGATGGTAAATAAATACATCCACCATCAGACCATGAGCCTGGATTATACCAGAATCTACCAATATAAGCATATCTAGACATCATAGCAGTTAAATTTTCATATTTAGATACAGTATTAGCAAATCCTCTAATACCTTCTTCAAGGTTAGCATATGAACGGCATTGCTCAGGATGTCCATTTGAACAACCTATTCCCCAATAATTATGTTTAGTCTTACCTGGAGAATTACCTTCTGCTACCGCTCTAACAATAACTAACTCCGGATTAACATCAGCACTATAACTTGCATCATAAACTAATTCAGGATCTTCACACATCTCTTGACCTACTCTACTAGGATTCTTAGCACAATAATCTCTTAACAAACCAACAAATTCAGCTTTAGTTAAGTTTGAACCGGCAGCTCTAGGAGATCTAGCACCATATCCAGATGCAACAAAACCAGATGGTCTTAAGTCATCATCATTTGGTGGATAACTATGGCCAGCAGCTGTAGCTACAATTGGATCTACAGCATTAGATACTGAATTACCACCAATTCTTAATTCATATAATAAAACACTCTTAGTAGTTGCTCCAGTTGATCCAGCTAAACCTATTAACTCACCAGTTAATACATTAGTATTTAAACTAATTTGAGGATCAATACTTGCTAAGTGTGCATATACAGTAAAGTCACCATTTGTATGAGAAATAATAATTGTATTTCCATATCCTTCATTACATGTATAATCACCACTTACACAATTGTCTACTATTGATACTACTGTTCCAGAATATGCAGCTACAACTGTAGTTACACCTTCTTCAGTGTTAATATCAATTCCATAGTGAATTTCTTGTTCACCAGTAATAGGATTCTTTCTACTTCCATAGTATGAATCTACATCATTTAAAGTTTTTGTAGGTTTACCTTTTGCAAATTTAATACCATTTTCTTCAGTTATGTCAGCACTACCAATTGGCCAATAATATGAACTTCTTTCAGCAGTTTGAGATTCTGCTTCACTGAAGTTTATAGTACCATATCCTTCATATGATATAGACATACCTTGCATATTTAAAATATCTATTATTCCATATATTATATGTAATCTTGCTTGTTCTAGTTTATCTTCATAGTTTTCATATAATCCTTTTGCTTCCAATGAATTACTACAAGTATATGACGTAATACAATCAACACCTGCTTCTTCTAATATAGTTTGGAAATGATGTTGTAAATGTGGTTTATTATCAAAATATCTACTGTTCTTTAAGAAATCAAAATATCTTGTATATGATAAATGAGGTTCAGCCTTATCAGTTTGATCTACATATGTATAATATGTCCCATCTGGATAAATATCTTTTCTGGATTCACAATCAGTTAGATAATCATCTTCTACGATAGCACCAAAGATTGATACAATTTTTCCAAGTAATGTATCATGTGCTATTCTTGATGGAAAATATTCCATAAAACCTAACTCATTACCAGATGCAGCAGAAGTAGCCGATACATTTACCGCACATCTTTCAACTTTAGTAGGAATTAAACTATTGTGTTTAATGATTGTAGTTACAGTAGTTCCTGGAGGACATACCTTTTGAGTTGATCCATCCTCTCTTGTTTGAACAGTAGGTGCACCATATGAACCATAACAATATGTATAATATGCTACAGCATTCTTTATTAACATTTTTAATGTATCTGATTCAGTGTTAAATGATTCAACTTCTTTTTCTAGCTTAGAAGTATCTCCATTATAATCAACATCTACATCGTAGTTATCATCAATCTTAATAGCTGATCTCTTAGCAGTTTCTCCTGAAGTTGAAAAGAAATTTTGATACTTATACTCTTGAACAGGATTACCAGCATAATTAGGTAATAATTCATAGAAGGCAGTTGTAACAATCAAATCATCAGCAATATATACACCTTTTTCTTGATAATAAGATAACAACTTATACATCTTAGTATAGAATTCCTTTTGATATACTATGATATCATCATCACATTCTCCCTTTTCATTCATATTACACATAGATGACCAATAATTCTTATTTGCAGCATAAAACTTATCCCAATCAAACTTAGAATAGTCCTTATTTGCTGCTAAAACATTAGTTGGAATGATAAACATAATCAACAAAACAAGAACCATATATATATGATTCTTGTTAATTATGTTAATAAATTTATTTACTATGCGTGACATATTATCACATCCTTATCTTATAGTCCTCCACCAGATCCAAATGAATCTAATTCATCTTGCGTTAATGTAACATATATTTGCATTCTACGAGATCCACATACAAATAGACCTTCACCTTGTGTATATGACTTAACAGCCTCTTTTTCAGCATCATTAATATCAATTAATTGACCTAAATCTTCAACAGCTTGTTTCTTAAGTCCCATAATTAAATAGTAAGATGCATTATCAAATATTGCTTTACCATGCATTATTAAATTTGGAGCAGCAAAGTCTGTTGGTTGTTGAGTAATTATAATTGTTCCAGTGTTATATTTTCTAGAACGTCTTTGCATGTTAGCTAAATACTCAGCACCTAATTCATTATTACCAGATAATAGAATATGTGCTTCATCAACCATCATTAATGTATTCTTATCTTTATTTAAACATAAGCCCCATGCATACTTCAAAATATTGAAGAATAAAGCATTACGAATATTTGAATCTGAATTCATTACTTCTTTAATATTAAATACAATAAAATTAGATGATGAATCAATTGTTGTATGACCATTAAAATAATATCTTAATTCATTTACAAATGGTCTTAATCTTAATTCTAGTCTTTCTAGAACATCTTTTTCTCTTGTTGCTTCAGGTATAGCTAATAGCTTACCTCTAAGTGTTTCATAAACCTCATCAAATGTTGGATAATTTTCAGGTTTAAATAAAGAGAAATCTGTATTGAAATCAATACCAAATCTTTTATATGTTTCTTGAGTTATTGCAGAAAACATTTCAAGTACATCATCTTCAATTTCAGGATTGTAATACTTCATAAATGCCTTTAAAGAAGATAATGTTCTAGTTAATACAGTATAACCTTCACCATTTGATAGTTCTTCAATATCTGAATCTACTACTACTTCAAACGGATTAATCATACCATATTGTCCGCCTTTACCTAGATCAATGAAATTACCACCATAGTTTTTAGCTATATGCTCTAATTCACCTTCAGGGTCAATACAAACAATTTGATGATGATTTCTTATATTTGCTCTAAGTAATAATTTAGCTGCTGTAGATTTACCAGAACCAGAAGTACCTAATATAATCATATTAGCATTATTTCTATTATGTTCTTTTCTTAATTGATATAAGAATTGGTTAAATAATACTACACCACCTGATCTATCAAGTCCAAGTAAAGTAGACTTTCCTGGATCTTTAACAGAATCGAATACAAATGGATACATTGCAGCTATTGTAGGAGAAGGTATTGGAATACCTATTCTACTTTCAACTTCTTGTTTTGGGAATAATGGTAACATTGATTTCAAAATATGTTCTTGATCAAACATCATTTGAATTCCCCTCATATCCAAACTAACTAAGAAGTTTTTAACTTGTACTTTTCTTGCATCTAATTCTTCTTGAGAATCAGCAGTAATTAATATATGTAATTGGAAATCAAATACTTTAGAATTAGTAGCAGCTAATTCTTGTACGAAATTTTCCATTGATTCATAATTAATTCTTAATCTTTCTTTTAATGTATTATCTCTTTCTTTTTCATATTCTTCTTTTAATTCAACAATTTCTTTATTGATAGTAGAAGAAATGGTTTCAAAATCAATTGGAATATGTTTAGCTACTACCTTAACTCCAGGAATTGAAGTTAAATTTGATAAGTAACCAGGTCCAATTGCTCTAGGATATTGAATAACAGTGATTATTGTAGCGTACTTACCACTTATTACAAATTCCATCATTTTAAATGATAAGCCTTTAGGTGCTACTTCACTTTTAAATGTTGCCTTAGACATTAGTCATCACCGTCCCATATTCCATTTTTAAAGAATCATTGAAGAATGAATCTAGAATAACTCTTAAATCTTCATCTGTAACTTGTCTAGAGTTTAATCCAGCTTTAGCTAAATCAGATATTATCAATTGAAGTCTCTTAATCATTACATCTCTATTTTTTATGCTATCTTTAAATAGAATGTAATACTCAGTATCAACTGCATTAACTTCTGGTCCAATGAATTGATCACATTTATTTATATCCTCATTTATTAGTTTTCTAATATTTGGACTTTCTTCTTGTGCATACATTATTTCAAGTTCAGATTTATATAAATTAATATCTACTGGTCTATCACAACAAATTAACCAGAATTCAAAATCTAAGTTATTATATAAATCTCTTAATCCATATATCGTTCCTAATTGAACTTGTTGGTCAGAGATAAATATATTCTTTGGTTCAACTCTTACACCAGTAACATATTGATGACCAGTAAGAGGTGTACCTTTAACTTCCATAAAACCATTTTTTATTTCAATTATAGGTAGCCAATCTTCTGTACTAATAAAGCCTTCACTACTTGTCTTTTTGCTTGCCATCTATCATGCACCAACCTCTCCATCTATAATTTCTTTGATGTACTAAAAACGAATAAATATTAACAGTAAACGCCCATATATTCATTTGATTAGGAATAGGCATTACCATTATTGCAGAAACAACTAAAGGTAACACATCAACACCTATATCAACTAAATTATTAGGTGGTATTAACCATATCAAAATGAATGTTAGTACTACTCCAATTACAAATATAATCAAATCAATTTTTCTAAAAATTCCAAATATTAACATTGATCTTTTTGTATTTGCTGGAATTAAAAAATTATTCATTTTATCACTCCTTTTTAATTCTTCTTATTTATTGATTGTTTAATCTTAAGACTTTGTAAAGTCTTTCTAGCTTTGCTTTCATTTAGCATTATTTCCATAGGTGATAATGTATCAGACTTTAGTCCTAGTGTCATCGCAGAAGATTCTACCATTTTTTTATTTCTTAATAAGAAAAACTTTAATTCTTTTGCCCATTCTATCATCCCAGGATATTCTTTAAAAAGTTCTTCAATCAATTTACTTTTCTCTATTGCAGCAGTTAATTCAGTATAATCTTCATAACCAACATCTTTCATCATATGTCTAAACAACTTTTCATCGCTTTTTTTATCAAAATCTTCTAATTCTTTTCGAATTAAATCTTGTTCATATATTAAATCATTGATTTTTAAATATTCTTCTAAAAAAGATATTAATTCTTCATCACGATTCCAAAAAGGCATTACTTACCACCATCTTTTTTAGCTTCTGTAGCAGTATTAATTGGAACAACCGATACACTAGCATGTGTCTTTTCATCAGATTTTTTAACAGCTTCCATTAACTGATGAACTGCATCTAATTGTTTTGCATCAAGTTTACCACCTGGAGCATTAGAATACAATGAATTAACAATATTTTGAACATCAGAAGCAGATAATCCAACATTTCCATCACCAACATACGTTTGGCCCGAAGTCTTTAAAGCAGCATTAATTGTGTCGTTAATATCTGCAGCTTGTGCACCTTTAAGTTTAGATAAATTTTCTTTAAGTTTATCCGAAAACTCTGTATTGATAGCATCACCAAATTTAGATTGACTGCTGGCATATTTACCAAGTAAATCCATAACTAAATCCGCGTTACCAGCAATAGAATCAGCTTGTAATCTAGCAATTTCTGTATCACACGCTTTAACATTATTATCATAAGCGTTTTTAAAGTAACTCTCTGCCCTAGATTGTGCTATCACTCTTCCTAAATCCGAATCACTTAATACATTTACCATGTCAGTTATTTCATCATCACTAGCTTCAGGATTCATTTTTTTATAATAATCCCATGCTTCAAGCATATATGAAGATTTATCTGAAGCAATACCACTATTAATACCATCAATGTTTTTAACCATATATTCATGAACATCTGATTCATAACGAGCTTTAAGTTGATCTTTTCTATTCTTTTGCTTTTCTATATCTTTAGCATTTTTACTCATTAAATCTTTATACTTAGAGCTAAATGTTGAATGTGCTTCATTAAAACTTGTACGATTTTCCTCTGTATAATTTAATGCACGGTCTGTAGCAGCATCTACGTATGCACCTAAACCATAACGTGCTCCATGTGCAGCTCCCGCCCTCGCACCAGCAACAGCACCAGCTCCTATTTCTCCAATGCCAGTTCCAACACCTTTAATAGCTTTCCCTATACTAGCGACTGTATTTTCAAAACCTTTAGCTTTACCAATGTCCTTAAATCCTTCTTTAATACTGCCAAGATTTTTAATACCTCTTAATGCTGCTCTGCCGCCACCTACAATGCCAGCTCCACCTTTTAAAGCTCCTTTGACAGCTCTACCTGGAGCATGTGCAACATTGCTTGCAAATCCTTTAGCTTGATTAACAGTTTTCTTAGCAGCATCAATATTTTTCTTAATTTGTCCTTTAGGATTTAAATCAATACCATTTAGTAAGCCACCACCAAGTCCACCGCTAAAGACTTTCTTAATCAAGTCAGGTGCATCTTGAGCAAACTTCAATAAACCAATTATAAAAGCTACAATAGCTAAGCATTTAGCCATATAATCACCTTTTTTCTATTTTTATTTTTTTATATTACAATTAGAATGAATTCCATATTGCAGAAATTAATCCAGGTATTAACGAACATACAAATACTACAAATGATATAACTGCAATTCTTATAAACAATTCTAAATATGTAGTTTTCATTTCTTTAAACCAATTATCATATGTTGTCTTATCAAATGGTTTTATCAATATAGGGAATGGAGCAATTATTTCTAGGAATCCTAATCTTACAGCTCGAGTTCCTATTGCAATACAATATTGAACTAGCATATAACATACAAGTACACCAACACCTGTACAAATAATCCACATATATTCGCATCCTTCTTCTTCTCCTATTTGAGACCAGAAGTTTTCATGACCAGTTATTTCTTGTGGAGCAGATCCATCATCTTCACACCATTTAAGCATTTGATTTGCCCATTCTTCACGGACTTCATCTCCACCTTGATTCATCGTTATAATATCCTGGCAATTATCACCATTTGGATTTACAACGAAATCATTATAGGATGTATTATATGGATGGTAAAAAGACATTAATACTACCATTGATAATTGCTTACCAGATGATATTTTTCTGTTTCCACCATTAGTACCTAATACAATATTTGGAATAGTATTATTTGCAACAACATGGTATTGGAATACAGCCATGTATTTAAATATCAAAGGTGCAAATATACACATTAATACACTTATAATTATCTGTTTAACTAAACCAGATGTCTTTTTAACAGAATCGCCATCTGGATCCATAATATACTTAATTATGTTATAAGCTACCATAAATACCATTACTATTGAAATAACAGTAAATATACGAGCAGTAAATTGTTCGTATATTTTTTCTCCAGCAGTTCCACCACCAAATATATCAACTTTAGCTAGTACTTCCCAAACTGCATAAATTAGCGAAAGAAGTAAATAAACTACACCATCTAAAAGTCCGATAAAGATAGCGCAGAATGCATCCATAATAAAACTTCCAACACTAGCTCCTATGCTTAACATAAAGTCACCCTCTTATTTATATAAAAATAGGCTTATTTACCTATAATAATACACTATAATCATTATAATTGATTATGTAAATATAATCAATAATGTAGACATAAAAAAGTTCATTATAAATG
>JAIKYM010000120.1 GCA_024683115.1 Bacilli bacterium | reverse complement strand
TATTTATATCATCTTCATATAAATCATCTAAAAAGCTATTATTATTAGTATTTACAAGTAAAATACCATCTTTATTTAATGTATCTAACATTCTATATTTATTAAAATAACTTAGATTAGTTACTACAACAATGTCAGCATTTTCTACATAATAAGGTGCAAGTATTTTATTATCACCATATCTTAAGTGTGAAATAGTAACTCCACCTGATTTTTTAGAATCATATTCAAAATATCCTTGAACATATTTATCTTCACCTATGATATTTAATAAGTCTTTAGATGCTGATACCATTCCATCTGAACCATATCCAAATATTTTAATTTGCTTACAGTCTAACTTAATCGAATACTCTTTGGACTTAATAGATGTATTAGTTACATCATCATCTATACCAATTGTAAAATTATTTTTAGGTGTAGACATTAACATAGAATATACCCCATATATATCTTGAGGAGTAACATTTTTAGAAGATAAACCATATCTTCCACCAACTATATTAATATTTTCATCTTTTAATGCACTCAATACATCTAGATAAAGTGGTTCACCAATTGAGCCTGCTTCTTTAGTTCTATCAAGTACTGCTATTCTTTCAACAGTAGATGGTAAAACATCTTTTAAGAACTTAGGAGAAAATGGTCTATATAAATAAACAGATACACAACCAATTTCCATTCCATGTTTATTTTCTTTATCAATTACTTGTTTAATAGTATCATTTATAGATCCCATAGAAATTATTACATATTTAGCTGTAGGAGATCCATAGTAAGTAAATGGATGATAATCTGTTCCACATAATTTATTAATTCTACCCATATAAGATTCAACAATATATGTAAGTTTTTCATAATCTTTATTACGAGCTTCAACTGATTGGAAATAAATATCTTCATTTTCATTTAAACCATATTGAATCTCTTTATTTAAATTTAAACATCTATCTTGGTATTCTTTTATTTTGTTATAATTAACTAGTTTTAATATTTGTTCTTTATCAATTAAATCTACAACATTGTATTCATGAGATGTTCTAAAACCATCAAAGAAATGTAAGAAAGGTATAGAACCATCTATAGCAGCTAAATGAGATATTAATCCCATATGATACGCTTCTTCTGGATTATTTGAAGATAACATAGCAAAGCCTGTTTGTCTAACCGCATAAATATCTGAATGATCGCCAAAAATTGATAAAGCATGTGTAGCTATAGTACGAGCTGCAACATGTATAACACCAGGTAATCCCTCACCTGCCATTTTATACATATTAGGTATCATTAATAATAAACCTTGTGATGATGTAAATGTAGTTGTTAATGATCCAGATAATAAAGAACCATGCATTGCACCAGCAGCACCAGCTTCTGATTCCATCTCTTTAATAACTACTTTATCACCATATAAATTAGTATCACTTATATTTAATTCATCTTGAGCTTCAGCCATAGGACTAGAAGGAGTTATAGGATAAATCATTTCCACTTCTGAAAGTAAATGTGCAGCATATGATACTGCATGATTACCATCTAAAACTTTTTTCATAATATCACCCTTTAATAAAGTTATTATAATATAAAATAATAAAAAAATGAATAGGATTACTATTCATCATTTGGATCAGCAACTGTTTGATAATTGAATTGGCTTTCAGTATCATTTAAGCATTGAATTTTACCTAAATCATTACAAACTTTATCTTTACAATAATAACATGTTTGGTACTCACCTTCAGAAGGTTCGCAGTAATATGGATTACGGCATTTTAATAAATCATTTTCTCTTTGATTATTAGTACCAGCTAAAATAAATATAAATACTATAAATAGTATAACTGAAAAAGATAATACAATAGATATAGCCATTGAAATACGTTGTAACTTATTCTCACAACCTAACATGTAATTAACAAATAAACCTATAGGTGGAAAGAAAATCGAAATAATTAATCTAAATATATCCATTAATATCACTCCTTTTTTAAGCATAAAAAAGCCTAGGAAAAGTCGAAGTGATAAAAAACCCGCTCTCACGAGGTGGGCAACACACAACCCAGCTTTAGGATCCCTACGTAAGCAAATATACTTTGCCTACCTTTCATGTAGGTCTTCAACACCGCAGGTTGATTAGTTTCCCAATAATATCACATTAGTCGGTTTTTATGAAATAACCTCTCCTAGGTACTTTTAATATATCATAGGTATTTTTCTAAGTAAATATATATACATTTTTTTTACAAAAAAAAAGATGGATTATGCTTTCCATCTTTCATTAACATTACAGTTTGAAGAATATGGTGCAGGATTTGGCATATCCATCTTAATGATAACAGGTATCTTAAATGCTGTACCAAAGGCAACCATCGTACCAGATTGTAATGAAGTTAATTTATCAATAACATCACCTGAGATATTAGGTAACATCTTATTAATATAATCAAGGTCTAATGGGTGTGTCATCTTTAAGATACAGAAGTTAGATGTTTGTCCAATAACTGTATCAGATAATTCAACTGGTCTTTGTGAAACAAGTGCTAACATAACACCATATTTACGACCTTCCTTAGCAATACGTTCAAAGATGTTATATCCAAGCAAGAAATGATCTATATCATCCTTAGTTACATATCTATGCGCTTCCTCAATAAATAAGTGGAATGGTATTGCTGCTCTTTCTTTACGAGACTTAGCAAAATCAAATATCATTTTACTGAATATCTTAACTATAGTCTTAGCAAGAGAATCATCTATATCCTCTAAGTTAATATTAATAATTTGACTACGCTTATTATTGTGAACAATAAGTGATGAAATATAATTTTCAAGTGTGATGTATTGATCAACCTTGAAGAACTCTTTATTTTGAGAATTATTTAATGAATGTAATCTAACTTGCATGATTGTTGCATTATCTTGCATAATTCTATTATTTAAGAATCCATCACCGATTAATGTGAATGATAATGCTTTTTCTAGATCATCAAGAGTATAGAAAGCATCTTTAGGAGCTAACATACGTGATTCTAATTCATCATCTATAAATTTAAGTAAATATTCATTAATTAAAACTGATTCACCAAATTCACCATTTCTATCAATTCCGAAACATTCAGAGAACTTTCTTGTATAACCAATACCTTGTAAATCAGTATCTACATTAAATTCAGGTGTAGAACAGTCAGCTATAATTGTAAAAATATCATTTTTCTTACCAGCAGCAGTTTGATTTGAGAATAAAACTGTCATGATGGCTTTAGCAATTAAATGGTTCTTTAATTTCTTAGTTTCTTCATCATTTTTACTAAATAATCTAGCTAACTTAACCATTCTTTCAATGATTGTATATTGATGGTGGTTATCTGCTTGTAAAGCTAAAGCTAAATCATCAATTGTAAGTAAGAATACAGGTATTCTTAATGGTACATCACTTTCATCTATTGGGTTAGATGTAATGAATTTATATTGATAATTTGGATTTAATTGAGATAAAACTTTAAACGCTGTTTTATATTCACCATATGCATCAAAGAAGAATAAATTAGCATTAAATGATAAGAAATTCTTATTTAAGAAAATGTTTTGTACTATTCTAGCAACTGAACATGACTTACCAGAACCAGTATTACCAAATATTGCTAAGTGGTTTGAAAACATATCATTAATGTTAATATAAACATCTTTGCCTGGGTAAACAGCACTCTTACCCATGTATAAAGAAGTAGGATCATTTTTACCAAAGATTATTTCAAGTTCATCATCTCTTACTACTCTAACATTAGCATCAAGTGTAGGTTTAATAATAGTACCAGCAATGAATCTTCCTTCATCTGTAAATTGTCCAAGTAAGTTAACTTGACATGTAGTTTCGTTTGCACTCTTAACTTCGCCAAGTATCCTATTACCTTCTGATTCAAATACTACATGCATGTTCATTAAATTTGGAACTACATTATTTTCTTTATTAATTTGGACGTTAGCTGTAACGTCATCAATATTTAGTATCTTGCCAAACATATTATCACCCTTTTAATTTTCTATTATATCTATGAATGAGAAATCGTTTTTACCTAATTCTATATCAGGATCATTTACATATAACTTCATTAGTAAATCTCCTTCTTTAACGTTATCTCCTTCTTTAACATTTAAATATACACCAACTGAATAATCAATTGTATCATCTATCTTCATTTTAGATGCACCTAACTTAGCAGCCAACTTAGCAGCTCCAAGCGCATCAATCTTTTTAACTCTTCCAGATTTATTAGCATTAATAGGAATTATCTTATCAGATATCTTCATCTCAGCTAATTTACCACCTTGAGCTTGTATGAATTCATAGAACTTTTGTAATGCTTTACCAGTTTCAATTGCTTTTTCAGCATACATTCTACACTCATCCATATCTAAACCTCTAGCCATAGATAATAAATTAGCAGCACATTCAACAGCAACATCATATAATGGGCATTTCTTTCCATGTAATACATTAATTGCTTCTTTAACTTCAATTGCATTACCTATCGCGTATGATAAAGGAGTATCCATGTTAGATATTATTGTTCTAACATTTCTATTATAAGAATCACCAATAGCAACTAATAACTTAGATAACTCATCAGCTTCCTCTTGAGTTTTGATTAATGCTCCATCTCCAACTTTAACATCTATTAAAATATTTTCAGCACCTAATGCAATTTTCTTAGACATTATTGATGATGCTATAAGTGGGATTGATTCAGTAGTACCAGTTACATCTCTTAAAGAATAAATTACTTTATCTAAAGGTGTTAACTCTTTAGTTTGTGAAGATAAAGCAAATCCTATTTCATTAGCTTTATCAATTAATTCTTTTTTATTTAGTTTTAAATTCATTCCAGGTATAGATTCTAGTTTATCAATTGTACCGCCAGTTAAGCCTAATCCTTTGCCAGACATCTTAACCATATGCATACCCATAGCAGCAACAATTGGACCAACAATCAATGTTGTAGAATCACCTACACCACCTGTTGAATGTTTATCAACTGTATTATTAACATAATTAGAAATATTATATTGTTCACCTGATTTAATAAATATATCTGTTAAAGCTAATGTTTCAGACATATTCATACCTTTTATAGTAATAGCCATTAGTAAAGCACTCATTTGATATGTAGGTATTTCTTTATTTAAATATCCCATAAATGCGTACTCTATTTCATCATATGAAAGTGGATTACCATTTTTCTTTCTAGTAATAATATCTAGTATATTCATAACCAGCCTCCTACTCTATTACATTATATCATTAAATAGTAAATAATAAAACAAAAAATAAAAGACTTTTTCAAGCCTTTTATTAGAAATACTCAGATATTTAATTATTTACTATTTTTTCTTTAATTCTTTTAAAATTTCTTCAAGTAATAAAGCTTCATCAGATTTAATTACAACTTCTTCTTTAGCTTCTTCCTCTTCTTTTTTCTTACCAATTGTCATTAGTTTATTAACAGCTTTTAGCATTAAGAATAGAACAAAAGCCATAATTAAGAAATTAATAACAGCAGTTACAAAATGTCCCCAGTTTATATATTGTCCTCCATAAATAGCAATTCTACCATTTACTTCAGTACCACCTATACCATTGATAAGTGGATTAATGAAATCTTCTGTCAATGCACTAACTATTGATGCAAATGCAGAACCAATGATAACACCAATAGCCATATCCATTACGTTTCCTCTTAAAACGAATGCTTTAAATTCACTAATAAAACCTTTTCCTTTATCAGTTAAATCTTTAACTTTATCAAATTTAGCCATTTATTATTCCTCCTCTATAACAGCTTTAATACGTCTAACACCTTGAGAACTAGCTTCTTCTTTAACAATCTTGAATTTACCAATCTCTTTAGTGTTATTTACATGAGGACCACCGCATAATTCTTTAGATACGCCATCCCCAATAACATAAACAGATACAATATCTGGGTATTTTTCAATAAACATACATTCAGCACCTGAATCAATAGCTTCTTGTTTAGGCATTTCAAGTCTCTTAACTTCTAATCCCTCTTGAATCCAACCATTTACTAAATCTTCAGCTTGCTTCTTTTCTTCATCAGATAACTTGTGATCGCATGAGAAGTCAAAACGCATTCTTTCATCAGTTATATTTGAACCCATTTGATGAACAGTTGGTCCAATAACTTTCTTTAATGCTGCATTTAGCAAGTGTGTAGCAGTATGATATTTAGTTTCAACTTCAGAGTTACCTGCTAAACCACCTTTAAACTTACCAGCTGATGCAGTACGAGATAATTCTTGATGTTCTTTAAACTTAGTTTTATATCCTTCAATATCAACATTTAATCCTTTTTCTTTTGCTAACTCTTCAGTTAACTCAATTGGGAAACCATATGTATCAAATAAATGGAAAGCAGTTACACCATCTATATCTTGATTATCTCTAGTAACTTTCTCAAATTCTCTTAAGCCTTTTTCTAGGGTTCTATTAAATTTAACTTTTTCATTTGTTAATCCTTCAAGTACAACTTGTCTATTATCTTTTAATTCAGAATAATAAACTTCATATTGATCCATTAGTTTAGATGCAATTTGTTGTTCCCAATCAGAATTAATATCTATATTTAACTTTTTAGCGTGTCTTATAGCACGTCTTATTAATCTTCTTAAAATATATCCTTGATCTGTATTAGAAGGTTTAATACCAGCTGGATCAGCAAGAATAAATACAGCAGTTCTTAAATGGTCAGCTATAATTCTCATTGACTTTTCATTATTCTCATATGGAAGACCACTTATCTCTTCAATTAAAGATATAACAGGTTTCCAAATAGATGATTGATAATTATCATTTACACCTTCAAGTATAGCTGTTGTTCTTTCAACTCCCATACCTGTATCAACATTCTTCTTAGGTAAATCTGTAATAACACCATTTTCATCTTTATTAAATTGCATGAAAACATCATTCCAGATTTCTACCCATCTAACATCTTCAGTATCGAACTTTTTAGGAATTGGATCATTACTTCTCCAATAGAACATTTCAGTATCAGATCCACATGGTCCAGTTTCACCAGCAATCCAGAAGTTATCTTCTGTAGTTCTAGCAATTCTTTCTTCAGGTATACCTAAAGATAACCATAAATCATGAGATTCTTGATCAAATGGAATTAAATCATTACCAGCAAATACTGTTACAGCTAATCTTTCTACAGGAATATTTAATACTTTAGTTAAAAATTCAAATGACCAAGTAATTGCTTCCTTCTTAAAATAATCCCCTAAAGACCAGTTACCTAACATTTCAAAGAATGTATGATGATAACTATCTCCAATGTTATCTAAATCATTAGTTCTAACACACTTTTGATAATCTGTAAGTCTTGTTCCATATGGATGAGATTGCCCCATAAGATATGGAATAAGTGGTTGCATACCAGCTGTATTAAATAATACAGAAGGATCATTTTCAGGTACAACAGGTGCACTTGGAATTTGCTTATGCCCTTTACTTACAAAAAAATTAATATATAAATCTTTTAAATTCATAAAAAATCACCTTTTTCTTCATTTGTTATTATATCATTATTAAAAATATAAACAATATTAATTGAATATAGATTTCTTTATTTCTTGTTTAGTTCCAAAAGATATAGAACTATTTCCAAATAAATATGTTTTATTACCATATCCAGCTACATACATATTCTTATATGCTGATTTATCTAACTCTTTATTATCAGCAAATTGAACAACATTATCATAGTTAACCGAAATATTATTGATAGATATAAAATAGAAACAATTATTCTTTCCTTGTGAATCTACATTAACAGTATAAGCTGAATCAAACGTATACTTTTCATCTAATGTATCAATACCTTCATGATTATTCTTAATAAAGGATAAATCAAATCTATCCATTACTGAAGTATCAAATTTATAAATAGTATATATAACATTTACTACTTGTTTTTCTACAATTGGTAATTGCATATTGCCACCTTTATAGAAATAATTAACTTCAACTAAATCACCATTTATACTTTTAATAAAATAAAATCTTGAGTTACCATCTAGAGTATTGATAAAGTTTTGAATAGCTTGAGTATTAAGTTCACCTTGATACATAAGTATATCAACTACACCAAACTTTTGAGTTCCAATAACTTCATTCATATTACCTTTAGAAGGGAATATCTTAATCTCATTAGAAAACATATTAAACTTATCAGAAAATTCTAAATTATATATATAAGGAGAATTCCAAAAAGCATTCATATCAGGATTAATACTTCTTA
>JAIKYM010000106.1 GCA_024683115.1 Bacilli bacterium | reverse complement strand
ATATATCTTTATTTTTATCATATTGCATATCATCAATTGGTTGAAATATATAGTCCCCATCAAATGTTAACTTTGGATTAATTACATCATATTCATCTAATGCTTGATAAAATTTATCAATTGTTTCCATGTCAAAACCCCTTTTTCAAGTAAATATTTTAACATATTGTCGCTAAAAGTCAAAAATGATTGATTTTTATTTAATTATATGTTAGTATTATACATGTCATGGCGATGTAGCTCAGCTGGCTAGAGCACCCGGTTCATACCCGGTAGGTCGTGAGTTCGAATCTCTCCGTCGCTACCATTTAGAAAATATACTCTAACTAATAACTTAGTTAGAGTTTTTTTATTAATAAAAAGAATAGTATCACTACTATTCTTTTTATTTTCTTACTAGTAATCCACTTATAGAATTATATACATTAACAGCAGATACTACCATTTCTTTATCTTCATGTAAATCTTTAGAAACATTATCTGGGTTTCTATCACTTAAATATTTACTAACAATTCTACTTATATTTATTAAATCTGGTAATTGGTTATTAGATGATTTAATACTTTCTAAAATAGCATTGCCTACCACTCTGATAGTCTCCATTTGGAAATCTAAGAAGTATTTTTCTTGAGGACATGGAATTACACCATATGGATATAATTCATCTATTTCCTTATCTAAATTAAATGAATATGGCATACCGTTTATATCAGGTTGGAAATCATCCTCTACAATAACACCAAATAAAGAGCAAATATATGCCATTACCATAAACTTAATATTAATTTCATCTGAACTAAAGTCAGGTAATTCATTATAGAATAAATAATACATTTGAACCATTAATTTATTATGATTACTTATTTTACCTAATGTATTCTCTTTTAATTCTTCAATTTGATCTAATGAATAACTTATTTTAGACATAATATTGATATAATTTTCTGATTGCACTTTAGTATTGTTAGCATCAGCTATAGTAATTTTAACTGCACTACCTGGTTTATATGATATACAATAATTTTCTACAGTATAACTATCATTGTTCTTTTCACTTATTTCAGAACTAATTAGTCTTCCATTATCATATGAAGCTTTTTCAGACACATATTGATCTTCGTAAGCAAATACTAATCTTTTTTCCTTAAATACTCTTAAAAAGCTTCTAAGGTCTCTTATATTACTTGTAATACTATTTTGTGTGTTGTTGTTTAAATAATCTATAATTTGTGCTTTTAATTCTTCTACATCTACTCGTCTTTTTGATTCACCAAGATATATAAAATCTATTGATGATCCATCTTCATTACGTATTTTTTCATTTAGTTCTAATAATTGTTTTTTCATGGTATAACCCTCCAATAATTTTATATTATAATACATATTAACCTATAAATATATAAAAATAATAAAAAGCACATAAAATGTGCTTTTATTTTCTCATATTTTCAAAATCCTTAACTAAATTATCTGAAGGCGGATTAGTAAATATAATTCTTTGAATTCTACTATCCGTTTTACCTACTTTGTCAGTAACAGTATACTTAATCCAATATTGAGGACCAGGTCTATCGGTTGGCTTTCTTTCAATATATACTTCATGAGTTATTGTATATCCAGGTTGATCATCCCATACCTTTAAATGATCATAATTAATAGCATCTATAGAATCTACATGATATTCATCTTCACTAAATGAAATAGTTGGGCTTGAATAATCTAAAGAAGCATTATAAATTTTAACATTCTTATTTTCTCCACGTCTTGGTTGTGCTATATAACCTGCTTTATAAGGTTCTTTGTAATTATGTTGGAATACTATTCTAAACCATACATAATATCCATCTGTTTCATCTACTTCTTCAATCTTAAATATTTCACCCTTTTTAGCAGTACCTATTTGTTTTGAATTTGCAGTAGGAGATAATCTAACCGGAACTGAATCTTCTTCACATTGCTTGTTATCTTCTTGATTACTTAATTGAAATTTTGTAACACATTTACCTTCATAAATAACTTCAAGATACATTCCTTCTTTAATTTCTGCATTAAATGCCTCTTGTTTGTTTTTATTACGTATATAAACTATGCCATAGTAAAGTCCACCAAATACCACTGCAATTACGATTAGAAATTTTAATAACTTTTTCATTATATCACCTATTTAATAGTATAACATTTTTATATTACTTTTTAAATATAAAAGGATTAGTATTAAATACTAATCCTCATCTTCTTCAACTTTAAGTCCTAGAGTTTCTTCTCTATCTGTTAAGAATTCATTTTCTAACACTTCAGAAGGATCATCATCTAGATATTCATTTTCTAACTTAATATTTAAGCTTGAATAATCTCTATGACCAGTACCAGCAGGAATTAACTTACCAATAATAACATTTTCTTTTAATCCCTTTAACATATCTGATTTACCACTTATAGCAGCATCTGTTAATACAGCTGTTGTTTCTTGGAATGATGCAGCAGATAAGAATGAAGATGTATGTAATGCAGTCTTAGCAATACCTTCAATAACAGGTGATCCAGTAGCTGGAACTCCACCAGTTAATAATATGTTCTTATTCTTGTCATTGAATTCTTCCATAGAAACAGTTAAACCGGCAACTAATGTAGTGTCACCAGAATCAAGTACTTTAACCTTGTTAATCATACGTGATACGATAACTTCAATGTGTTTATCTGAAATATCAACACCTTGAGATTTGTAAACTTTTTGAACTTCTTTTAAGATGTAATTTTGTGTTGTAATTGGGTCTGTTACAGCAAGTAATTCTTTAGGATAAACAGCTCCTTCAGTTAATATTTCACCTGCTTTAATATCTTGACCTTCTTCAACAGCTAACTTAGCATTATATCTAGTTAAATGTTCTCTAGATTCAGCTTCATTAGTAATTGTAATCTTCCATTTTTCGTTAACATTTTCAATCTTAGTAATCTTACCAGTAATTTCAGCAATAGTAGCTTTACCTTTTGGATTACGAACTTCGAATAATTCTTCAACTCTTGGAAGACCTTGAGTGATATCTTCACCACCAGCAACACCACCTGAGTGGAATGTTTGCATTGTTAACTGAGTACCAGGTTCACCGATTGATTGTGCAGACATAACACCAATAGCCTCACCAGTTTCAACTACATTACCAGTAGCTGGATTTTGACCATAACATTTTTGACATACACCATCAGGTGACTTACATGTAATTGCTGATCTGATTTCAACTTGTTTAACACCAGCTTTAACAATCTTCTTAGCAATATTTTCAGTTATATATTCATTAGCTTCAATGATAACATCTTGAGTTTCAGGATTTACTACTTTCTTAGAAGTATATCTTCCAACAATTCTATCATATAAGCCTTCAATTACAGATCCATCTTTTTCGTTGATTAAGTCTGATACTAAAATACCAGTAATACATCCACAATCTTCTTGTTTAACAACAATATCTTGTGCAACATCAACTAAACGTCTTGTTAAGTAACCAGATGAAGCAGTCTTTAACGCTTTATCAGCTTGAGCTTTACGAGTACCATGTGTATTTAAGAAGTATTCATTAACTGTATGACCTTCTAGTAATGATGTTACGATAGGAATTTCAACCATAGAACCATCTGTCTTAGCCATTAATCCACGCATACCAGCCATTTGTCCAAATTGTCCTTTAGAACCACGGGCACCTGAGTTCATCATCATGAAGATTGGGTTATAAATATCTTTTTCACTCTTTTGACCAAGCTCATTACGAACTTCATCAGTAACCTTTAACCAAACATCGCAGACATTTTGATATCTTTCTTGTTCAGTTATTAAACCACGTCTATATTGTTTATTAATTGTATCAACTTTCTCTTGTCCCTCAGCAATGAATTCTTTCTTCTTATCAGAAGTAACAACATCGTGAACTGAGAATGTTAATCCACCAATTGTAGAATATTTGAATCCGATTTCTTTTAACTTATCAAGCATAATACTTGTTTCAGTTGTTCTTTTTCTCTTGTAAACTTCAGCAATTATATTCTTTAATGCTTTCTTACCAAATGGTTCAGCATAAGATAATTTAGCAATTTCAAGTGGAATATTCTTACCTTGTTCAATAAAGTATTTTTCTGAAGCTATACCTTCAATATTATCTTTAGAAGGTTCAGCTAAGTATTGGAATGTGTCAGGTAAAATTGTATTGAATATTACCTTACCAGCTGTAGTAACTAAATATTTATCTAGTACATCATCTGGGAATACTTTATATTTATAAGCTTTAACGGGAATTGCTACTCTTGTTTGAATACCAATTTCTTTTCTTTCATAAGCCATTAATAATTCAGTATCGTTCTTATAAACTTTACCTTCATTTGTTCCAGGTAACATCTTAACATTACCATATGAATCAAAGTCGTTAATTTCGATATCTTTAATAGCTTCTTCTTTAGCTTTGTCATCTGCACAAACGATAACTTCACCAGTAATATATGTAGTATCATCATCAAATTTGATAGTAACTTCATATTTGCCTGGAGTTTTAACGTCTACATTAGATGTATCAACCTTTAATGAATCCTTAACGAAATCAATAGTTGAATCATCTTCACTATATTTAATATAGTCTAGTACATTAGTAGATAATTTTTCACCTTTAGTAATAACCATAGGTTTAAATTCTCTACCCCTTTCCATAGTTATATAGTAGTTACCTAATACCATATCTTGACCAGGTGCAACTACTGGTTTACCATCAGAAGGTTTTAAGATGTTGTTAGAAGATAACATTAATATTCTAGCTTCAGCTTTAGCTTCTTCTGATAATGGAATGTGTATTGCCATTTGGTCACCATCGAAGTCAGCGTTGAAACCTGTACAAACTAATGGGTGAAGTCTAATAGCCTTACCACCAATTAATACTGGTTCGAATGCTTGGATACCTAATCTGTGTAGAGTTGGTGCTCTATTTAACATAACTGGGTATTCAACCATAACTGATTCAACAATATCCCAAATAGATTCATCTCTAGTATCAATTAATTTCTTAGCTCCTTTAATATTATGAGCAAGTCCTTTAGATACTAATCCATTTATTACATGTGGTTTCCATAATTCTAGAGCCATTTCTTTAGGTACACCGCATTGATACATCTTTAATGATGGACCAACAACGATAACTGAACGTCCTGAATAGTCAACACGTTTACCTAAAAGGTTCATACGGAAACGACCTTGTTTACCTTTTAACATACTTGATAATGATTTTAATGGTCTTCCTGAAGCGTTATTAACACTTCTAGATCTTCTACCATTATCAAACAATGTATCTACT
>JAIKYM010000038.1 GCA_024683115.1 Bacilli bacterium | reverse complement strand
AACAATAATCCCAAATATCTGTATAAGAAATATTAACAGAATCTCTAAAGATGTTATTTCTGTCTTTTGTTCTGCCATGGATAATCTTTTGTGATATCTTATACATTTGTTCGTTGTCATAACCTAAATATCTTGCGTATAATATGATATTATCATAATTTTTACAGTTAAATCCTATTAAACGATATTTAAATAATGATTCAATTTCGGCAGGACTGGGATTAATCATTCTGTTTATTTTTTTACCTTGTCCTTCAAATTTCCAGTTTACGAATAATACGTTAGGAAATACTTCGATATCGAAGAATGCTATAGGAGCTTCTTCATCATCGTAAACTTCAACCTCTTCTTCGGATTTATAATGTAATTTGGCTGCTAATTTTAAGCAGTAATCGGCATTATTAGTACTTGATGAAGCAAATGCTACAATAGCATCTTGCATAAAACTAATATCATACTTAATACCACTCGTATAAGCTTGTTCGACAGCGTTATAAATCAAATCCATACATGGTTTAGTTGCAGGAACCTCAGTATCTTTTTTCAAAGCTTTTCTGATTAACGCAATTAAATGCTCAGAATCTTTAATTCCATCAAAATTTATCATTTTTTTACTCTCTTTCAACGGCAAGCCAGACGATAACGTAGCAATAGGTTCATCATTACATAAAGACAATTTTCTTCTTAACGATGAATTGCCAGTAAATATCTTAACTTCAATGTCGTCACTGAATACTCTAGATAATTTACTTATATCGCCATCATAAATATAATGAAGATGAATACCATTACCACCTTTACTTACCTCCGTATACGTCTTTGGCCACTTACTAGCGGCTTCTAAATTTTTCTGAAAGCATTTTTTACCTTCAGAATCTTTTAAGTCAAAATCAATTACAACCATATTATCAGGAACTTTGACATAGTGTAATAATGTAGTATCAATATCTTTTAAAGTGGTCGTAACTTCATTCCAAGGTTTTCTTGGAGTTTCTTTACTACTTGCATATTGTGCAGGATATTCAGAACATATGTCATCAAATATACTGTGTTGTACTTTTAAATTTAATATTGATGCTGCGGCTTTAATGTCAATATTCTTAGGTATTTTATTTTCCTCAAACATTTCACGCTTAAAACCTTGATAATAATTTCTATACCATTCTTCACCAACGTGTACTCTATCTAAGCAATCATTAAAATAATTCTTTAATTCTGCTTTAAATACTCTTTGACTAAACGGATATGGTACCCTTGCATCATCACAATATACTTTATACATTTCCCAAGCTTGCTTTAGAGATACACCATCAGCTTCTTTAAATGTGTTATAGCTATCTAACATGTAATTATAGAAATCGTTAGATTCATCCATCATTAATATAGGCTTATAATCAGCATAATATTGAGGATTCTCTAAAAACACATCTCTACAATGACATGCGATAGCACCTAATTCGAATTGAATTTGATCCATTAATTGATTATATTCAGCATTAGCAATTTTTATACCACTAGGTCGCACATCAATTACTCTTCTATTTAAACCAGACTTAGCATCTGTAATTTTTACAGGTTTGTTTGTAGCCATGAATAGAAAAGTTTTAAATGAAATTTGAAATATGCTTTTGTGCTTAGTGTTAACTTGCATTTCTTCATGTGATATTAATGAATTTAATGTAGCATTATCTTCAATTCTTGATAAATCACCATCATATGATATACCAACTAGTGGGTTATTCTTAAATTGCTCTAATTTAAATGATTCTGTTGCAGAACCTAATACATTAGCATTAAATGTTGAAGTATAACCTTTAAATAGTTGTCCTATTATCTTCAATATAGTTGATTTACCAGAACCAGGTGCGCCATACATTACAAGAAATTTTTCCATGCGTTTTGAAGCTCCTGTAACAACGGCTCCAATAGCCCATTCAATTTTTCTTCTCTCTTCAGGAGAATACAAAGTACCAATTATCTTATCATAAGCATCCATCTTTCCTTCTTTTAATGGATAATTAAGTTTGATACTTGAATAATCTTCTTTTTTTGCAACTTGGTCTAAAAATATTAATGTTTCATTCAAAGGATGATAATTATCTCTTAGTTGTTTTTGACAATACTTATGCCATCTATCTATCATTCCAGATTCAGCATCCCACATATACATCTTTTTTATATAGACGTCACTAAATTTTTCTATATTTTTATTGATGTATGCGTCTATCTCTTTATCGATTAATTCAATAGCGTCTTCTTCATCAGTAGACCATCTATTTTGTTCTTCTAACCAGATAGCGTAGAAATCTCCACCTCGTACCATCAAATCTTTTGACTTTTTTACTATAAATTTAGGATAAACTTCAATGACTCCACGTTTTGAATTATTAGTAGTGATAGTCAAAAAATCTACCATGTTACTTCTCCTTTGTGTTATTTTTTGTATTTATATTAATATCAATAAAAGGTTTTACACTATCTTTTCCTTTAAATACACTGATAATTTGCAAAGTTGTATATGATAATATAGCAACGATACAAACATCACCTATAACTTTTACTTTACTAACGGGTTGCTTCATAACCCCTACCTCCATTCATTAAGCTAGTAAGGTACCACATACATTGATACCAAATTTCTACTGTTCTTAAATCATATTCAGTTTCAACAACAAATAATCCGCCATTTTCACCATTAGGAGAATATCTTCTATTTAACATTATTTCCACTCTGTCCATCACATAATCTTCATCAAAATTATCATTAGTTATGTTACTAAGACCCATATTCTCTAACATTAGATGAAACCAACGTTCATAACGTGGACCATATGACGAATCATACATTATTTCATCTTCGCATCTCATAGCTAAAGCTATAAGCATTTCTAATACGGAACACTCACAAACATCTAATTCGTTATGTATTATTATACTATCATAATTATATTCATATCCAAATCGGTAACGTAAATCAATTCCATCTTTATATCTATTTTCATCATTTGGAATTTTATTAGACCACCAAAAAGGCGTATTATGTAATGATTGTAATAGTTTTCGA
>JAIKYM010000027.1 GCA_024683115.1 Bacilli bacterium | reverse complement strand
TATCTATAGCAATAGATATATTCTCATAGAATTCTTCTCTAGTATTAATAGTCATATAAATCCCTTCTTTAATGAGCCTATAATAACATAAGCAATTTATATAAGCAAAAAAGCATAGATATTTATCTATGCCTTTATTACATGAATAATCTTTTATCTTCTATTCTAGTAGATTTCTTTAATTGTCTTACATATCTATCAGTTGCGTCTTGCCATCCAGGTAATTGATTAAATCCACTAGCAACTAATTTAGATTTATCTAATCTAGAGTTAGCTGGTCTAAATGCTTGTCTCTTACCTACAGCTTTAATATATTCACCTGTTGAGATAGGAATAATCTTAGTATCTATATTATTAGATTTCATAACATAATCAGCAAGATCTGCCCATGAACAATATCCTTCATTTGTTACATTGTAAGTTCCATACTTATCAGAATATGCCATATCAACTAAAGTCTTAGCTAAATCTATTGTATAAGATGGAGAGCCTACTTGATCATCAACAACAGTTAATTCCTTTTTAGTTTTAGATAATCTTAACATTGTTTTAATAAAGTTTTTACCATTTATACCAAATACCCAAGAAATTCTTGCAATATAATGTTTAGGATATTCGCTAACAATTTCTTCACCTTGATATTTAGTTTCACCATATACAGACATAGGATTTGGAGTATCTTCTTCAGTATATATTCCATTTTTAGTTCCATCAAAAACATAGTCTGTAGAAGGATAAACAATCTTAGCGCCCACTGCACTAGCAGCGTCAGTTAAGTTTTGTGTACCAATTACATTAGTTTGAATTGCTTTTTCACATTCTTCTTCAGCTTGATCTACTTGAGTCCAAGCAGCGCAATGAATAATAACATCTGGTTTATATTCTTTAACTAAATTAAATACTGCTTCTCTATTAGTAATATCTAAATCTTGTCTAGTAGTTGCAACGATATCGTATTCACCTCTAGCATGTAATTCATTAACAATATCAAAACCTAATTGTCCATTGTAACCTGTAACTAAGAATTTCTTTGGTCTAATAGAGAATTCATTTTGCATTCCAATTAAACCATGTCTATTAGAATCCTTATTACTTAGAATTAATTCTTTAATACCGTATTTTTCTTTTATTTCATCCCATGGAATATTAACATATGAATCATCATAAGCAATACCATCTTCAGCTAAATAATTATATTGATTATCAACTATATATTGAAATATTGTATCTTCTTCTAAAGCTAAGAAACCATGCGCAAATCCACGAGGTACATATAGCATATTTCTAGTTTCAGGGCTTAACTCAACCATAGTATATTTACCATATGTTTCAGAATCATGTCTACAGTCAACAACTACATCTAAAACTTTACCTTGAACACATCCAACTAATTTAGCTTGGCAATATGGATCTCTTTGGAAATGCATACCTCTTAATGTTCCTTTTGAACTTAAAGATTCACTTACTTGTTGAAATCCATTCATACCTAAACCAAATAAATGGTTTTCAGTTACAGAAGCAAAGTATCCTCTTATATCAGAGAATTTCTTAAAAACTACTTCTTTACAATCTCTTAAATTTGTATCTTTTATTGTTATATTTTGCATAAAATTATTCCTCTCATTTTTTTGATTATATTCTATATATTTTTCTTCTTAATGTCAATTTGTGATGAAGGATTTTCATCAGAATTTAAACTATCGATAGAACTAGTTAACATAGCTAATTCACCTTGATCAACACCTGTTAATTTTAGTCTATTTAAACTATCTTGTGCAGCTATTGCATTGTATGTTACTACATTCTTTAATAAGTCTACTAATTCATTAGTAATTTGATTAGTTTCCATCTCTGTTCTTGTACCTAAAGCTGTAAGTGTTTCATGTCCTATTAAAGGTATTATAGTATTTGTAGCTGTATCTAAAGCATCTATAGCTTTATTATGAGATATTATTATTCTATGAACTTTAATTAACTCTTGTTTCATTAATACTACATTACTAGTAAATGTACTTATCTTGTTATCTATTATTTTAATTAATGTA
>JAIKYM010000006.1 GCA_024683115.1 Bacilli bacterium | reverse complement strand
TAATTTCATTTGTATCATTTGTAAAAGTTAATTCATAACTTAATACATCTTTAGGTTTAGTTGCATTAACTTTTACAAATGATACAAATGAAATTAAAGTAGCTAAGTTAGGTATAGTAACTGGTTACATGGGTAACAGTATAAAGGTACCTGAGAATAGTGTAGAAATAAAATAAGGAATATTACTATTCCTTATTTTTTATTCTCATAAAAATGATTCCATAGAGTATCTATATCATATGAATAGAACTCTTTAGTTCTTTTATCAATATATTCATCAAATGTCTTGATTACTTTAGCAGGATTACCAGCTACTACTGAGTTATCTGGTACATCTTTAGTTACTACAGAACCAGCACCAACAACTACATTATTACCAATTCTAACTCCACCTAATATAATAGAATTACATCCTATAAATACATTGTTCATTATTTCTATTGGTCTAAGTAATTGTTGCATATTATCATTTTTATTCATGTAATTAATACCTTGGTGAAAAATATCGTGTGTTACAAAAGTTACTCCTGATGTAATAATAACGTTATCATGTATCTTTATTAATTGAGGATCAGAAGGTATAAACCTAGGTTGATAAAAAGAGTTTTCACCCAATTCTTTAAATATATGTTTTTTTCTAATATATTTATTTCTTTTATCTGAATTAAGCATTAATGCTATTCTTAATCTTTTTAATTGATTCTTGGTCCAAGGTTTCATATAATCACCAACAATATTATAACATGTAATAATTAAAATATGTTATAATAATAATATGAAGGAGACGTTTATGAAAGATATATCGTTTATAGTACCATGTTATAATTCACAAGACTATATGGAGCATTGTATAGATTCATTACTACCTGGTGGTGATCAAGTAGAAATCATTATTATTGATGATGGTTCAAAAGATAATACTGCTAAGATAGCTGATAAATATGCAAAGAAGTATCCTAAAATAGTTAAAGTAAGACATCAAGAAAATGGCGGACATGGTGAAGGAATTAATCAAGGAATAAAAATGGCAGAGGGTAGATATGTTAAAGTAGTAGACTCAGATGACTGGGTAGATGAAAAAGCATATAAGACTCTATTAAAGAAAATAACTAAAATCAATTCGGATGTAGTTATTACAAACTATGTTTATACATATACAGATGGTAGAACTAATCAAGTTATTGATTTCTCAAATGTATTTCCAGATAATATAGAATCAATATGGAAAGATATTAAGAAGTTTAAAACTCATCAATTCTTAATGATACATTCGGTAATGTTTAAAAAAGAACTATTAGATGAAGCTAAAATAGATTTACCACTTAAGACTTTCTATGAAGATAATTTATATGTTTACTTAGGATTAAGATATGTTAAGACTATATATTATATGAATTTAAATTTATATAACTATTTTATTGGAAGACCGGATCAATCTGTTCAAGAAGCATCATTAATAAAGAGAAATTCACATCAAGCATTAATATCTACATTAACTGCTACAGTTTATAATTTAGATGAATTAGAAGATAAAAAGCAAAAGAAAGCAATGCTAAGACATTGTGCAATGGTAGTTTCATTAGGTTCTACATTTACTAGATTAGCTAAGAATAAAGAAGGTAATGAACTATACAAAAAGATGTGGAAGGAAATTAAAGAAAAGAATCCTACTATGTATAAAAAGATGAGAAGCTTAACAAACATGTCTGGTTGGGCTAGTCTACCTGGACCTTTAGGTGCTGCTCTTACTAGAGTAGGTTATAGAATAGCTCATAAGATTGTTAAATTTAACTAATTAAAAAAGATACACTAACAAGTGTATCTTTTTTCTCTTATAATTAAGTATTTAAGAAGTATTAATATATAAATAAAGGTTTTAAGGGGGGAAAAGAAATATTTATAAGGTTTTTAGGTTTTATATTAATACCTCTTAAATAACTTTTCTTCTCATAAGAATGAGTCACTTAATAAACTTTCGTTTACTTCTTAAATAAATAATAAATTGTAATTCACATTTATTATATGGAATAATATAATCTAGTACTTATAATCTCTATTATAAGTATGTGATACTAGAATGAATAATTAGTAAAGAATACCTATAATACTTATTATTCCCGTTTATGATATCTCATCATAAAAAACTTACAGGTCATCAGTGTATTCACACTCACTTTTTTTATTCTAGGTAGTTGTTGATTAATCTAGGTGTTAATTCATAAAAACTATTCCAAACAAAATATTAACTAAACTTATCCAAACACTATAATATTCATTTGGCCTGCTGTAATAGCGTATTTAAGACCTTATTCATGAATATTTTTAATATTTTAATAGTTTGTTAACCACCTATAATAATCATACTATGTTTATATTTGTTTGTCATACCATCTAGAAAAATTTTACAACTGTATACATCAAGTTTTACACAATAAAAAAACATAAGAATTAATAATCCTTATGTCTATAAAATAATATTGATAGGAAGTATGATGCTATGAAACATACTGTACAGAATCCTCCAATAGCATAAACTCCATATGCTTGTATAAAATCTACAAAGCCTTTAAAATCTAATTCGATATGATTAGTATTAATATATGCAGAAGCAAGAGCTACAACACCAAGTAATACCATTACTATGCTCATTAAAACGAATCTAGACTTTTCACATCCATATTTATAAATTACAGGATAGAATACTGAATTTACAAATAGAGAAGAGAACAATAACATTGAGAATGTTTTTAACATATCAATATTTAAACCATTTGAATTTGGCTTAATTGTCACACCTATACCAAAGTATATTATTAAACTTACATATACAGCTAAAAGCAATAATATAAGTGTAAACAAGTACTTAGCTAATACTATCTTTTTACGTGAAAGTGGAAAACTAAGTGTAAAGCTTTCAGTATTATAGAATTCATCAGTTTGGAATGTATTAATTCCAGATGATAATAACATAATTGGTACTACTGATATAGCTAATAGATAATTACCTATAGCTATACTTATAAGTAGTGAACCAATAAATATTACTATCAAGTTTTTCCATGTGCTCTTTAAGAATAATAAATCTTTAATAATTAAACCCTTCATTAGACACCTCTTATATATAAAAGCATGATATCATCTAATGCTGTTATATTCTTTATATATTTTTCATATTGTTTAGTCATGTTTTTCTTTAATAATAAGACTTGATAATCTAATCTGTTTTCTTTAATTTTAATTATATGTTTCTTATCTATATTATCTATTTCATCTTTATCCACATCTAATACTATGTAATCTTCTTTAATATCTTTAAGTGGTTTATCAAATATAA
>JAIKYM010000003.1 GCA_024683115.1 Bacilli bacterium | reverse complement strand
GTCTAGATTTATTGATGCAATTTCTGGTAAGACACCAATTGAATACAATGGAAAGAAATTAGATTTAATTATTAACAATAATATTTACAGCGGTAAATATAATAATAAAAACATTCTTATTAATACGCTTAATACTAATGAAAGCGAAACGGAAGTATTCAAAGATATAAATGACATACTTACTATTGCAACAAAAAATACAACTCAATGATAATGGTTATTTTAGATATACAAATACAATTACTAAAAAAGACAAGTTGTTACTTGTCTTTTTAATTAACTGTTTTTATAGCATTCTTAATAACTGCTACACTCTTTTCCATTTTAGTTGTTTCTGATTTATTTAGTTTTATAAATATTCTTTTTTGTACTCCGTTTTTATTAATTATACATGGTGAACTAATATATATTTTATTAGCTGGATCAAAGTTGGATACAGTAAATATTAGATTTTGATCATCTAATATGGAATTAGTTAAACTAACCAAAGCCGCACCTATTCCATAATAAGTAGCACCTTTTCTATTAATTATTTCATAAGCAGATTCTCTAACATCTGTTTCTATTTTTTCCATATCATCGGAAGATATGAATGATGATATAGGTTGTTGCGCAATTGTTGCAGATGACCAAGCCACGAACTCTGAATCACCATGTTCCCCAATTACATAAGCATTACAATCTTTTGGATTTAACTTAATCTTATTTCCTAACATATATTGTAATCTAGACGTATCAAGTGTTGTTCCTGTTCCAATTACTTTATTACTTGGTAGTTTTGAATATTTCCATGTTAAATAAGACATGATATCTAAAGGATTAGTTGCTATTAAGAAGATACCATTGAAACCATTTTCCATAACATTATAAACAATATCTTTAAATATTTTAGCGTTTTTACTGATTAAATCTAATCTAGTTTCGCCTTCTTTTTGATTTGCACCAGCAGCAATGACAATAATTGTTGCATCAGCACAATCCTTATAATCACCCTTTCTTATTTTCATATTTGATGGAGCAAATGGTAATGAATGATTTAAATCCATAACTTCACCAATTACTCTTTCTTTGTTAATATCAATTAATACTAATTCATCAACACGACTACCACGGTTGATTAACGCATAAGCATAAGCCATGCCTACATTTCCACAACCTACAATAACAACCTTGTTCATACATCTTCACCTATTATAATTATAAAATAAAAAGATGCTTATTAAAAGCACCTTTTTAAATAGTATCTCTCTTAATTCTAATTATTAAGAATATAATAAATGCGATATCAACAACAATACCTACTGATAAACCAATTATTATGTATTTCTTAATCTTATTGAATCTAGCTAACTTAGCACTTATTTCAGCATTTTCTTCACAAGAAATACATTTAGTTGTTACAGTTTTATTATTATTTTTTCTTTGATTTTCTATTTTTTCTTTAACTGCTGTTTCAGATAAATTTATTGAGCTAGTTATCCACTTTTGACAATAGAAGTAATCTTCTACACCATAGAATTTACATTCTTCTAATTCAGAAAACTTATTATACATAGGTTTAGTTATCGAAAAAGATCTTAAAGACGAAGTACATTCAGAATTTAAAGAATAAATCTTAAAATTATACTTCATAATATCAAATGTATTGTAAGAAACAAAAGTATAAATACCATTTTCGTCCGCATCTTCAGGGAAAGCATTAAAGCTTACATTTCCTAATTGATCACCCTCACTAGAAGCAGTTACATATATACCATCTACAACATTATAAATAGAAAATGCAAAATACTCATTACCTTGATCATCAGTTTTTACTTCATATGATACTGATACATTCTTAGCAATTTTACCAACTTCTGCTCTAAACTTATAATCACATGTAGTAGCAGCTTTTGCAGTAGGTATTAAAACAATTGTAAGTATTATCAATAAAATATTTCTAATTATCTTATTCATACAGATACCCCATATTCTAAGTAAATTATAACATAAGTATTATTAAATAACTATATCTTAATACTCTACTTAACAAAAAAAGAAAGACTTTTATGTCTTTCTTTCATATTTCTATCCAGCTGTATTAAATCCTGGTGTATATTCTTCTGTTGTAAATAATATTCCAGTAAATCTACTTGATGTTGATATCTCTTCTGATGCAGCATTTTGTGTGCTTCCGAAGTTTGTCTTTCCTGTTGATGATAACACCTCTACCGATGCAGCAGGTGGTATCTCAGATATATAGTAGAAGTTTATTGTATATGTTTTGCTGATATCTACTGTATCTGCAAATCTTCTTATAAAGTTTTCTACTAACTTTTCTCTGTTTATTTTAAATCTTCCGTAGATTTCATTTGAATTCTTATAATTATCTTCTGTAATTGTAGGAGAAGCATCAGTGAAGTACGCATAGTCTACTGCTTCCTTCATTGATGATGCTAAGTTCTCCTTCGCTAAGAAGAATGATTGTTCATCTGTTACTGAATAATTTTGTAATACCATCATGATGGCGAATACTGCGATTCCTAATACTATTATCCAATAGCCCCACATGCTCTCTTTCATTTCTTCTTACCTCCTTACCAGTCTCTAGAACGGACATTATCAATATTCGTATTGTTAGTCTTTAATTCTAATTTCTTTCCATTGTATTCAATTGGTGTCTTACCAGAAATTGCATCAATAAATCTAGACTTACATTTTACTGCAACATTATTAACATTTTCACAATACATATTGAAGTCTGTGTATCCACCTAAGCTAATTCTTGACTTATTATATTCTTTAATAGCTCTTAAATCATTTGGAGTTAATGTGAATGAATAAGTTAAATTATCTGGTGAATATGTTCTATCAGCTTTTGCGTCATCTTGTATCTTCTTTAATACTGCAGGTCCTTCTTGTGAGCTCTTCCAGTTCCATCCGTATGTTACATCATTAGGGAATAATTGAGTTGCATCAACTTCCTTATAATCTAAATACATTTTCTTTCCATCACCATCACAAGTTACAGCAGCAACATCCTTAATTGAATATACTTCTTTTCTGTTACAATCAAGAATTTCTGAATCTTCTCTTTGGATTTCGAAGTAACATGTTGCATTAACTGGAGTACCATTGTAATTTATAATATCACTATATCCTGAACATGTCTTTCCTTCATCATGGATAACATCATCAATAATTCCATCTGCAACATTCTTTAATGTATAATATGTTTCAAACTTACCAGCAGCTGATGTTTTATGAATGTGATGATTATAACCATAGTGTAATATTCCTTGTTCATCTGTTACAGTAAATCTAGTACAATCACTAGTGTTTGGATCACATGTAGATCTCTCTGCATTTGGTAATGATTGTTCATAGTCAATATAACCATAAGGAATTACTACATATTCAGTATTATCTTCTTTATCTTTCCACTTACATGTCATATGGTTAACACCATCAGTTGTGAATTTCTTATCTGCTTTATATGGTTGATATGAACTTGAACGATGTACAGCTGTACTTGATGTATCAATTCTATTACTTGATGCATCAATCTTTTCAACATCGTAAATAGTTAATGTTCCTGTTTTATATTTACTATTATCATATCTATCAGGGAACCAACCTATGCTATCCCAATTTTCATTCCAATCTTCACTACTATTAGATTTAGTATCACCACTAAATGATGTCTTAAATTCAGATGCACAATGTCCTTCTGAATCACCATCAAATTTTTCAAATGGTACAACTAATTCTTGATCAGCAGGATTACCATAGTCATCTATAAATTTAGATGTATATGAGAATTCCATTTCAGGTTCGCCTTTAAATTTTACTAATTCTTCGATATTTGAAGCATCTTTTTGACCAGATTGAATAGTCTTACCACCACAAGTATCTAATGAATCTTTAAGCTTAGTAATATTATCAACTTGATTATTGTATTTGATTAACGCTTGTTTAGCATTATTCTTATACATATTCATTTGATTTGATGCATTAATATGAACTAACTCAATTGGAGATGTACAACTTGTACCTGTTAATGTTTGAGCAGTTCCACCACTTGCTTCAGCTTCACTCTTAGCAGAATCTATAGCTGATTTAAATTTAGCTTCATAAGCAGTAGCTTGATCATCATCATAATACTTAATTCCAGTTCCAGGTTTTAAGTTTCCAGCATACTTAATCTCTAACCTATTATATGAGCCATCTTCTACAACTTTTAATGTTGGATAAGAGTAAGCATCTTTATTTCCATATTCATCAGTTGGATAAACATTAATTGTTGTTACTTCAACTGCTTTAGTCTTTGTAACTGAACTTGTACATGTTCTTGTAGGGTCAGTTTGAGTTGGACATGAATAACTAAATGTAGATGTACATGTAACTGAATTATTTAATGTTTCAGTTTTAGCATCATTAATCATATCTTCCCACATCTTAGCTTGTGCTAAATTATTTTGATTATCATTGTAGAATGATACTAATGCATCAACATTTGTTTTATAATCTTGATACCATTGATCAAAGTTAATTACTACTCTACATCTCTTGTATTGATTTAATAATGGACCAGCGAATCCAGTAACTTTTGTACTAAATACGAATTCTCTATCTGCAAGAGCTCTTGTAGGTCCAGGAATCTTATACATTACTGTAGTTCCACAATAAACTTTACAATATTCATTTGGAGTATTAGTTACATATTCTTCTGCATTACATCTAGGTTTGTAATAATCTACTTTAACACCATCATAATTGTAATCACAGAATAATTCATCTAATGCTGCTTGTCTAACTTTTGTTACACCTTCATCACAACAATTGTGAATTTCTTTTTCATCAAAATCTTTATAATGTCTTGTAGCTTGGCATCCATCAGATGAACAACCAGTACAATCAAATTCTAATTTAAATTTATCAGCAGTTACACCAGGACCAATAACAACGAAGTTTTGGAATTCTGATGAATATGTATGTTTACAATAATATACTGCTGCATTATCTACACTATTATCTCCTTCAAGTGTTAATGTTCCACTACATACTGTTGGAGATGTTTTAGTTATTTTTAACTTACCACTTGTTTTATCCCAAGGAGTAACCCATTCGAATGATATATTTGAACTAGTAGTTATTTTAATATTATTAACTTGTACATTTGAAGTAACTTCATATGTAGCAGTTAATTCAGTTTCTTCAACTAACTTAAGTGTAAATATTTTAGCTGTCATTGAAGTCTTATCACCAGTTGCTATAGTAATACCACCTATTTGTGTATCACTTGTTGGAACATTATTTCTAATAAGTTCTTCAACTTCTTTTAATCTATTAATTGCATTAGTATATGGAGTTGGTCCTCCAACTGTACCACAGTCACGATAATATTTTGTAGTGTTTCCAATATTCATACCTAGAACATCTTTTCTGTAAGAATTTAAGAAACTCATCATATTACTATTTGAACTTGAATTATAGATTGCATTGTATTCTTCATATTTATCAGCGATACTAGCAAATCTTAACAAGTAATCATAATAATCTCTATCGGCATCACTTGTTGTATTCCACATTCTTGCACCTTCTTGAATTAATGCATATACACGTGGAAAGTCTGCACTTGTCATTACTTCACATTCAACATTATTGATACCATTATTATTTTGAACAAATAAACTTCCACCAGGTTTAATACAGAACGCTGGATATTCAGTTGTATCATCTTTAAAAGTAAATGAATACTTATGATATTGATATTTGTATGAACCATTGTAACAGATGTAATTTGACCCTTCAGTAATTGGTACTCTTATTACACCCTGAATTGTTTCGGCATTAGCTGTTGTATATATAAATGTAACAATTATCAATAATAAACATTTAAACAATTTATTTTTCATGTTTCATTCTTCCTTTCAATAACATCACACTTATTACAACAACAATTACAATTACAGCTATTGCAATTATATAACCAACACTACTATTCTTTTTATCTTTATTTGATTCATTTTTCTTTTCTACTTTACTAACTTCTTTTTTAGATATTTCTAAATCTTCTTTATATGAGTTTGAATTAAATACAAATTTATTACATGTTTCAGTATTCTTATATTCATCCTTAGCACATACTGGTAAATCAATTAAAGTATTATATCTAGGTAATGTAACTTCGAATTCTCTTAGAAGAACATTTGAACAATTATCATCATTAATATAAACTTTAACATTTACTTTATTTTGTTGAAGATTATTAATCTTATCATATTTAGCATATCCATCCTTAGTTACATCTGATTTCTTTAAAGTAACTTGTTCATCTAAAGTAATATTATTAACTTTGATATAAATATCATCAGTTATACCATAGAACTTAGTTCTTAATGCTAAACCATATGCATCTTTTAATCCACCATCTGGATCATCTGGATCTGCATCCATGTTTTCAACCTTACCTAAGAAGTAATTATCTAATTCTTCGTAAGCAACTACAATATTATTTGCTTCTTCTTTAAGTTTATTAACATCTTTACCTTCACAAACATATGTGACATTACCGATTGCTAATTCATCAGTCTTTAATGAATTTTCAATATTACCCTTAATACTAATCTTTGGTTTATAAACAATTGTATAAACTAAAGCTACAATAAGTAATAATAAAATCGTAGATGCTATAACTAAAGGTATGAATTCCTTCGTAGTTTTTTTATTATTTTTTTCCTTCTCCATATAACTATCCTCCCAAGTTTATTCTTAGACCAGTACTCAATCATACTATTCTATATAAATTATAGCATAACTATGGTCAAATAACTACAATTTAATACACATATTTAACAAAAAAAGAAAGACTTTTATGTCTTTCTTTTATATTTCTATCCAGCTGTATTAAATCCTGGTGTATATTCTTCTGTTGTAAATAATATTCCAGTAAATCTACTTGATGTTGATATCTCTTCTGATGCAGCATTTTGTGTGCTTCCGAAGTTTGTCTTTCCTGTTGAAGATAACACCTCTACCGATGCAGCAGGTGGTATCTCAGATATATAGTAGAAGTTTATTGTATATGTTTTGCTAATATCTACTGTATCTGCAAATCTTCTTATAAAGTTTTCTACTAACTTTTCTCTGTTTATTTTAAATCTTCCGTAGATTTCATTTGAATTCATATAATTATCTTCTGTAATTGTAGGAGAAGCATCAGTGAAGTACGCATAGTCTACTGCTTCCTTCATTGATGATGCTAAGTTCTCCTTCGCTAAAAAGAATGATTGTTCATCTGTTACTGAATAATTTTGTAATACCATCATGATGGCGAATACTGCGATTCCTAATACTATTATCCAATAGCCCCACATGCTCTCTTTCATTTCTTCTTACCTCCTACCAATTATTTCTAACTTCTTGAATATTAACGTTACTTGTTGATAAAGCTAATGATTTTCCATTATCAGAAGGAACGCTTTGACCTCCAGAAATTGCTGTTAAGAATTTAGATTTACATTTAACGTATGCATTGCCATTTAATGTACAATCCATATTAAAGTCTGTATATCCGCCATAGTTAACTCTTGACTTATTATACTCTTTAATAGCTTTCAAATCATTTGGAGTTAACGTAAATGAATAAGTTAAATTATCTGGTGAATATGTTCTATCAGCTGCAGCGTCATCTTGAATCTTAGCTAATACAGTAGGTCCTTCTTGTGAACTCTTCCAGTTCCATCCATATGAAACTGTATTAGGGAATAATTGACTTGGATCTACTTCTTTATAATCTAAGTACATCTTTGCTACTACAGGCTTACATGCCGTAGTTGTAGATGATCCATAATTATAAATTCCATCCTTACTACAGTCTAATAGTTCAGAACCTTCTTGATCAACTTCAAGATAGCATGATAAGTTAACTAAATTACCCTCACTATCTTTACCATTGTAGCCTGAGCAAGTACTTCCGGCTTCAGATAAGATTTTATCAAATGTACCATCTGCAACATTCTTTAAAGTAAAGTATGTTTCAAACTTACCGGATGCATGAGTTTTAACAACTTTATGCAATTTAATTGTATTACCATTATTTATACCAGTAGAACTAACTACTTTAACATCTTTTTCAATTACTCCATATGGAACAACTGTATATTCTGTTTGTGTAGTATCTGTCCAACGACATTCCATTAATCCAGCTGCGTCTGTAGTAAATTTCTTTGATGCAGTATATGAACCACTTTGATGTGATGTGCCAGCACTATCTAAAGCGTTAGCATCAATTTTATTCATGTGATACATTGACATATTACCGTTACCATATGTTCTATTATCATATTGTTGTTCTTGCCATCCTTTTAATTCCCATAATTCAGACCATTTAGTAGTTCCAGGCGGATCCGAATTAAATGATGTTTTAAACTCTTGAACACATTTACCACCATTTGTCTTTTCAAAATCAATTTTAATTACTTGATCTTGTATCTTATTAGCATCATCTAAGAACGCATATTTGTATGTAAACACTAATTCAGGTTCACTTTTAAATTTAACTCTATCTATAATAGATTGTGCACTATTAGTACTTAAATCTCCACCACATTTATTCAATGCGCTTTCAAGTGTTGTAAATTGAGATAAATTTGAATTGTAGCTCTCTCTATATGTTGTTGCATATCCATAATATCCATCTCTAGTGCTTTCAGCATTAACCGGATCATCAATATAATTAAAATGACATTCTGGTGTTCCCGAAGTAGAGATAGATGGACTACTGCTCTTGTTATATTCAATTTTAGGATAGCCACCATCTGATCCATAAGAATTGGATAAGTTACTATAATCAGTACTAACACTAGATTCAGCTGCAGAACAAGCCGATGTTAAGACATAAGTTTGTGCATCAGTCATAGCAGCATCAACTTCGCTCTTATCAGAGAACTTTAATGTAGAAGATTCATTTTCCTTATCACCCTCAGCAGAACCATTACCAAATGATACTCGATGCGTACCATCATCTGCATATTTTAAATATGTTTGTCTATCAGTAATAACCTTTAGTTTAGGATATACTCTAGTAGGAATATAAGGCGATAAATTATATGTATAAATATCATAATTTTTAGTCTTTGATTCACTTTCAGTTATAGTATATGTTCCTGTTGACGAAGAATAAGCTGTAGTTACCCAAGAAGAAATACTAGTTGATCTTGTATTACTTAATTTCGTAGAAAGAGTGTCATACGATTTTGATGTAGATGTATAACCTACCGATGTTGTTTTTGTACAAGTACATGTAATAGTAAATGTTTCCTTTTGTTTATGTGTTATAGCATCTGACCAAACATAATATTTAGCCATATTATTTTGGTATGCATTATATTTAGTAACTAATGATTGAGCTTGGCTCTTATATTGATTAAACCACAAATCAAAATCAATAACTGTTCTACATCTCTTAAATTGATATAATTCAGGTCCAACAAAGTTTTCTCCACTTATACTATAAGGGTTTTTAGCAAACACAAACGATCTGTCTGCTATAGCTTTAGTTGGTACAGGCGGAGTATATTGAATAGTTGAGCCACAATATTGTTTACAATAACTATTTGTTCCTTCAGTTGTTTCGTATTTTTCTGCATTTTCTCTAGGTGCTGCAAAATTAACATTAATAGTTGTAGTTATCCAAGTACAAAATAATTCATCAAGTTCACGTTGTCTAATTGTTGTTGGTTTAGCATCATCACAGCAATTATGAATATCAAATTCTTCATGAGGCTCAGTTGGTAGAAGCGTAGGTTCACATCTTCTTTCTTCTATTTCTATTTCGTCCTCTTCTTCTTCATGTGAAATACCAGGTAAACAAGTTGTTTTAAACATAAATTTATCAGTATCTACTGTTTTAGGTGCATAAACTAAGAAATCTTGGTTTTCAGGACCCTCTAGATTTGCACAATAATAGAACGCTTTTTCAGAACTACCAGAAGATAATTCTGCTGATAAGTTAAATGAGATCCAACATTTTGTAGGACTAGGTGTTATTGTCAAGAATCCATCGCGTCCATGCCAATCCCATACTGAACGTTCACCATTCAATTCGCTTAAATTAGGAGGATTACTAGTAGAAGTTCCATCGTTACGAGAAACGTAAAGCTTGATTGGTGTTCTCTTAATTTCATTTCCTAGTCTCATTATTTGGCCTCTTAGATACTCTTTTTCTGGAGAAGGATCTTGTTCATCTTTAACAGAAAACCATCTATTATATAATCTCATATATTCTTCACGTTTTTGTTCCAATTCCGGGTCAGCTTGAGCCGTAATTTTGTATTGTCTACCTGTTTGTGTATCTGATGTACCATAACCGGTAGCTGAAACAATTGCACCAGATTCAGTAGTTGTCCTTGTAACAGGTTTAGCATTTGTAATTAAATTCCGATATGCGCTTTCAACCATTCTAAAGCTCGTTTCATGTTCGCCATAAAGATTGGTATGCGATTGTTCATACGGATCATACGGATTAAAATATCTATATGGATAATTACCAGCCTCTAAATATGTTGATCCAACTGTTCCACCTGCAAAAACTATTTTTGGAAGAGTATTATCATTTTGTTTTCCTTCAAACTTATATTTTGTATTCCACATTGAATTGTAATTATCATTTGTCGTTGAAGCTCTAAAGCCACTTAAACCCGCTATTCTAAAAATAAAATCGTATTTGAATTTATCTATAGATTCCATACCATGATATGTTAATTCACCATTAGCAATCTTCTGAAATATATCTACTGTACTATTTCCAACTAATTTAGCAATTCCAGAATAACAATAACTAGAATAGTTTATTGGTTCACACTTAACAGCATTATATCCTTCATTGCTAAGTATATGAGCTCCATAACCAGGTTTTACGCAAAACGCTAGATAACTAACAGAATCACTCTTATTAAATTTAAAAGAATAGCTATTTACTTGGTAAGGATTTGCACTATCGTATTTACCAGTATTACTATTTTTTTTGAAATAGTATAAATCGTTACTAGAAAATTCATGAGTAATCTTTACATATCCGGTAAAAGCCACTGCGGCTTTTGAAGTGATAGGTACTACAATAAGTATTAACGCAATTATAACGAAATAAACTTTATTCTTCATGTTTTCTTCTTCCTTTCGCTACAATAATTACTACGCCAACCACTAAAACAATTCCAGCAACAATTATAACTATATTTTTAATATCTAATTTGTTAGTTTTTTCTTCATCATTTTCTTGATTATTCTCACTATTAAGTTTCCTATCAAATTTTTCTAATATCTTTAAATCATCACTATACGAATTATCATTAAAAACATACATAGCACATTGAGGATCACTTCTAAACTTTTCCATATGACATAATTCATAATCATATAAAGTATTATATCTAGGAAGTGTTAAAGTAAACTCTCTTAATAATAAATTAGGGCATCCAGCATCGTTTAAATAAATACGAACAGTTACAGGTGTTTGTTCTAGTAAAACAGTTTCAATAAATGTCATATCTTCTGTTTCACCCTCATATACAAAGTATTCATATGATTTATTTTCTTTCATCGAATTAACTCTATTATAATTAAGAATAATTTTAATTCTAAGTCCTGGTGATGCACCTAATACATTTATTTTTAATCCGCTTACATAATAATCCATCCAATAATCAGGATCATCTGGAGGCAAATCAACGTTTTCTGTTTTTCCAGCATAGATTTTCTCGATTTCTTCATAAGATAAATATACTTTTTTAGCTTTTTCCCTATACTCATCTATATTATATCCTTCACAATAGTCATTGACACCACCAACATCTATATCTTGAACAGATAAAGTGTTTTTAGTTTGTTCAACAGGTTCAACATCTGGTTTCTTATTAATAATAACAACAAGTCCAACTATTAAACCACATAGGATAACAATAGAAAAGAATAAAGGAATATATTCTCTTCTAAATGACTTACGCTCTTTTTTTATTTTCTTAAGTTTAGCCATAGTTCTAGCCTCCTTATATCATGTTCCAACATTCTAAAATAATTATATCACAGAGATAAATAAATAAAAATATTTTTATCTTAAAACATTAAAAAATAGAAAGCTGACAACTTCCTATTTTTAAGTTTTGATCTTTTATACCAAATAATTGTCAGATTATTAGATATTAAAGCTCATCAATAATTGAGTTTTCTTTCTCCTATAGCTATACACTTAGTATTTGATGAGAAATAAATTATAAAATTTATTATCCTGGTATAAAAATTAGAAATGATATATTACATTAATAAATTAATTTAATATAGATTTCTGAAACTAAGCCAATCGTG
>JAIKYM010000161.1 GCA_024683115.1 Bacilli bacterium | reverse complement strand
ATCTATAGCAGCATTATTAATTAAAATATCAATATTAATATTATTGTCTACAAGATATTTGTTTAAAGCATCTATTTCAATATCATTTCTTAAATCAATCTTATAAATTAAACTATTAGGATATTTACTATGTAACTCCTCTACTCCATCTTTGTTAGTATGATAAAGCATGATAACATAATAACCCTTTTCCAACAAATATTTTGATAGATTAATTCCTAAACCACCTGAAGCACCAGTTAATAAAACATACTTCATATTAAATCTTCTTTCTAGTAATAAACCATGTAGCTCCAATAGCTAATACACACATAATTATTTCAATAATGTAATTATTCTTTTTTGTATTTTTTTCTTCGTAGTATTCTATACCTTCTTTATAGAAATTACTTTTAGGTACTTTACCTTTTCCAGTCAAATCAATAGATTGAACAAATTCATCTATAGTATTCTTTGTTTCAGCTGATAATTCACCAGACTTATATCCGTATGTAATAGTAATATATACGTCCTTCCAGCATAAGAAATATTCAAGCATTGGTCTATTTTTGGAATCTTTAAAATCAAATCTAATCCACTTATAATCATCATGAGTTATATAAGAATAAGTTGATGTATTAACTTTAGATAATAAACTAAATACTTCATCAATTAAATCATCTGAAGCATTGTAATCAACAATACCAGGATTAGTTATTGCTCTAATATATAAGAACATCTTATCATCTTCATAATAACCAAATAAATCATTTTGTTGCATGAAATAAAGACTGCTAGTGTTATCTCTTGTAGCAATTTGAATATCTTTTAGATCCTTAGATTTAAATCCTAATTCTTTAATTTCTAATGCTTTAGCACAACTAATAGAAGTTATTAGTATAAATAGTAATAATAAATATTTTTTCATCAATACCACCCTAACTAAATTATAACATAATAAATGAATATAAAAAGAAAAAACTAACAAAAGTTAGTCTATTTTTTTACCACAGTTTGGGCAGAAATGATTTTGATTAGAAAGTGGTTCACCACATGCATCACATAATTTTTTCTTATTATTTCTTGTTTTCTTAGTTTCTGTTTTCATATACCCACTTGTTTGTATTTCATCAATATAAGCATTAGGTGTTACTTCAACATTAGGATTGTATGTAAAACTTTCATTAAAAGCCATTACTGGTAAATATATAAATGGAATAAATGTTAATAATAAGAAATCTACCATTAAACTATTATGGCCATTATTTAATCTCTTACATAAATTATAACTAATTATAGAATGAATAAATAATACAGTTAATACACATAGTATTCTTAATCCTGCACCACCATCAATAAACAATACCCATGATGCAACATAAAGAATTAAATACCACCAATTAACTCCAGCTATCCTAGTTTCGACAAGTATATTATAAAAAGGTATTAAAGCTTTCCAACCTGTTACGTTACACTTTTCAAATAGTTTATATAATGCATAAAAATAAAATATAATAACAGGTATTAAGAATAAATTAATTAATATTAAGAAAAATGTTAATGGGATAGTTACCATATTAATCACCTAAGATTAATTATAAAATAAAATAATAATTTATACAATTAGTAAATAAAAAAGATAATACGTATATTATCTTTTTAAATCATCATAGAAATCTACAAAATCATGTTTGACGCCTTTGATATCGCGATATCCTAAAATACATGACATATTTACATTACCTAAAGATTTAAATAAATGTTCTTCTATGTTTGGATTAGTTTCCTTTAATTTAGATATTAAATCCTTCATTTCCTTACGCTTGCTTGTATTATTATCGGTTACCGTACATTGTTCAAGTAAAGGACAAGCACAATTAATAAACTCTAAATTATTATGTTTCTTCCAATTAATAATATCTTTTTCCTTAATTAAATACAAAGGTCTAATAAGATCTAACCCCTTAAAGTTTTCCGAATGAATTTTAGGTACCATAGTTTTAATCTCAGAGCCATAAAACATGGATAGTAATGCTGTTTCTAATACATCATTAAAATGATGAGCTAAAGCAATCTTATTACATCCTAATTCTTGTGCTTTAGAATATAAATATCCTCTTCTCATCCTTGCGCATAAATAACAAGGTGATCCATTATGAGCATCATCTTCTCTTTTAACCACTTCAAAAATATCTGATTCAAATATTTCAAGTGGAATATTCATTAATTCGGCATTATATTTAATCTTTTCAAGATTAACTTTATTATAACCAGGATTCATAGAAACATATCTAACAGTAAAATTATGTTTACCATGTCTAGCTAACTCCTGAAATAATTTTGCCATTAGAAAAGAATCTTTACCACCTGATACACAAACCATTATTGAATCTCCATCTTGAATCATATCATATTCAATAATACCTTTAGCAAACTTAGACCATATCTCTTTTCTATAAGTAGTAATTATTGATTTTTCTATATCTTTATATTCTTCCATAAAAATCATTCCTTTTTTGTATATAATACAATAAAAAAGTAGATATTGCTATCTACTTAACTAACTCTGTTACATCTACATTTCTATCATGTTTGATAGGAACCCATTTAAGTTCTTTCTTAGATGTGAATAAGCATTTAATATTTATATTCTAAAGCACAAGAATTAGGATGTAATAAGATTGCTTTAGCTCATCATTTTAATGATG
>JAIKYM010000159.1 GCA_024683115.1 Bacilli bacterium | reverse complement strand
GAAAGATTAATGCTGAATATAATAAGAAACTAAATGAAACAAAAGATTTAGAGATTGATATTGGTAAGATGGATATTAAATTAGATAATTTACTTAATAGATTGTCTGAAGAATATCAAATCACTTATGAAAAGGCTAAAGATGATTATATTCTTGACTTAGATGAAGAAGTAGCAAGAACTAAGGTAAATCATTTAAGAAGAAATATTCGTGATCTAGGAGATGTTAATGTTGGTTCTATAGATGAATATAATAGAATTAATGAAAGATATACATTCTTAACTGATCAAAGAAATGATTTAGAGAATGCTATAAATGATTTAATGCAAGTTATAACAGATTTAGATGAAACAATGAAGTTAAGATTCAAAGAAACATTTGATAGAGTTAATGAAGAATTTGGTAAAGTCTTTAAATTGTTATTTAAAGGTGGAAATGCTAGTCTTTCATTAACTATGCCAGATGATTATCTTAATACAGGTGTAGATATTACAGCTTGCCCTCCAGGTAAGAATTTAAAGTCAATTAATACTTTGTCTGGTGGTGAAAATACATTAACTGCTATTGCTTTATTATTTAGTATATTAAATATACGTAAGATACCTTTTGTTATTTTAGATGAGGTAGAAGCAGCGTTAGATGAAAATAATGTTGATACATTCTGTACATATTTAAAGAATTATGAGAATAGTACACAATTTATAGTTATTACACATAAGAAGAGAACAATGGAATATGCTAATAACTTATATGGTATAACAATGCAAGAATCTGGTGTATCTAAATTAGTAAGTGTTAAGTTGGAAACAATTTAATACTTTTTTTCTCTTTTTGAGAAAAAATGATATACATTTACATGTGAAATATGGTAAAATTACTTTGTATATTAGAGTAGTTTGCTTATTTATATAATAAGCATAAAAAGGCGGATGAATGATATGAATGAAAAAACAAAACAATATGTAACATCTTATATTGAAAAGAAGTATGAATCAGATCAAAGCAAAAAGGGAATAGCTTTACGTGCGTTAGATTCAATTGATTTCTTTGAACCTAATGTTAAAGAAAATCAAGATATTAAAACTTTAATTGACCATGGTACTAATTATATCAATGAATATAGTAATCCAGCAGTAGTAGCTTTATTTGATGAATATGAAATTTCAACTAGTTCTACAGTAGAAGAATTGACTTCTAAGAGAGATGAACTACTTAAAAATATCCAAGATAGAGCTAGTGCTACATATTATCTAGGAGGCTTTAATAAGTATCTACGCGAATACATATCAACATTTAGAGACTTTGAACAAATGATTGAATATGTAAATACTAAAGAAACTACTCTAGAACAAGATACTGAAGCTAGCACTTTAACTGCTGCTAGTTGGGCTGAATTTACAACTGAATTAAAATCTGAAGGTAATGATGCTAGAACTACTGATGAGAATTCTTCAACTTATGCTTATGAAGAAGATGAAGAAGTGGAAAGAGTTAATCTTGGTAGCGATACATTAATACCTATAGAATATATTGAAGGTACAAATATACCTAAACCTAGACTAAGAGGTAAATATGAAACAATTGATAGTTATAATAATTTCTTGGTTTCATATTTTGCAAAATACAATAGTGATGTATTAGTTCCACTTGTAGAAGATGATAGAAATGAATATCAAAAGAGATTAGATATTGCTATTGATTCTATTAAATTCTATCTAGATGATTTAAAATCTAGTCTTGCTGAATTAAGTTCTGAATATGATCGTTTAATAATTGAAAGAAGAGAAACTCAAGAAGATATAGATTATTTCAAATATAAACTTAAACAAACTGGCAAAAATGTGTTTATTACTGAAGATGAGATAAGTACATATGAATTGCTAATTGCAACTAATGAAGAAAAGATTTCAATGTTTAATGAATTTATTAATAAATATGAAGCTACATTAGATAAAGTAAATGAGTTATCTTATAGATTATTCGGAGAAAAGTATTTAGAAGGCGATAAATACTTTACATTATCATTAGATATAACTGATATTGAAAAAGATGGTTCTTTATCTCCATTCATGACTATAATTGATAGAGAATCTATTAAGAAATTTACTAACTATACTTTAGATAAAGACAATAATAGAGTAATCAAACCTAGATATGTTGTCTCTAAAGATGATATTGAAAGTACTGACTATGCTAGTCTGATTGAATCATTTATCAAAAAGGTTGATGATGAAAATGATGATTTATTATTAGATTTCGATGTAATTAAGAATTCTAATATTAGAGTAATTGTTGGTGATAGCACTTATGTAATTGCCTTTGATAAAGTAAATGATTTTGTTAAAGATGCTGTTAAGGCTAAAGATAATACTTTAAATGCTGGTGATTACACAAAAACATTATCATATCCTAAAATTAATCCGGCTATAATTGAAAAAGATAATGAAGATAGTGTAGTTCAATCTGCTCCTTTAGCAGATGATGAAGTTTTTGTTGCTCATGATGCACCTGTTGAACCATTGCCTGTTGAACCAGTAGTTGAACATGAAGCAACTGATCCTGCTGTCGAACAACAAATAGACGAATTATTACAAGAAGTTCAAGAAGAACAAGATAATTCACAAGAAATTGAAACTCCGATAACTAAGGAAGAAGTAGAAGAAAAGAAAGAAGAAACTAAAAATGAAGTTGTCGTAGAACCTACAATTGAAACTGAAGTTACTTCTCAAGTAGAACCAACTGAAGATATTCTTGAATGGGATCCTAGATTAACTGAAGAACAAATACTTGAAGCTTTATCTAGAGATATCTATGAACCTGTTGGTGATGAATATGAACAATATCTTGCTGAATTAGGTTTGAAACCAATTAAGAAAGAAAAAGTTGAAGAAGTTAAAGAAGAAAATCCGTTTGAAAACATGACTGATGAAGAAATCAGTGATGAAATCAAAGCACTTTGGGAAAAAGTATTAGCTACTGGTGAAGAAGCTACTCCTGAAGAAGAGGATAGATTCTTTGCTTTAAGTAAGGAACAAGATAGAAGAAAATCTTTAATTGGAAATACTAAACATGTTGTTGGTAGTGCAGTAGAAGAACAAGTAGAAGAAAAAAATAATGAAGAAGAACAAACTACTGAAGAAACAAATAAAGTAGTTGATGAAAATGATAATAAAGAACAACAAGTTGAACAAACTGAAACTGATGTTCAAGATAACAATGGACAACAAGATGAACAAAAAGAAACTGATGCTCAAGATAACAATGGACAACAAGATGATCAAACTACACAAGTTGATGATAAACAAACAGATGATCAATCTACTCAAGTAGATGATGAAAATAAAAATGAACAACAAACAACTGATCAAATAAAGAATGGTAATCAAACTACACAAGTTGATGATAATGCTAAGAATGAACAACAATCAACTGTTCAAACGAAGCAAGAAGAACAAACTACACAAATAGATGATCAAACTAAAAATGAACAACAAACAACTGATCAATCAAAGAATGGTGATCAAACTACACAAGTAGAAGACGATGCTAAGAATGATCAACAAACAGATGATCAAGCAAAGAAAGATGATCAAACTACTCAAGCAGTTGATAAAACTAAAAATGAACAACCAAAAAGTGAAGATACAACTAGTACAGAAGATGGTAAGACAGATAAAAATATGTATAAAGTTGTTGCTACACGTGTTCCTAAGAATATTAAGAGTACAACCATATTTGGGTTATTAGCACTAGGCTTCTTCTGTTTAATTGAACCTCCTCTTGGAGTAGCTCTTGGAAGCTTATCTGCCGGTTCAGCTGCATTATTACAAATTCCAAATTTAGAGTCTATGTTATATAAACATAAATTAAATAAAATTGCTAAACGTAATAATGTTAAATTCTATTATCTTTCAAATGGTAAAATTGAAGTAAGAACTAGAGATAAGAAACCTAGACCATTAAATGCTGAAGAATTAGCAAAACTTCAAAAAGAAATAGATGAAAAGTTTAATAAGAAAAGAGATTCAGAGTTACCAAGGGTTACAGTAGATACTCTAGAGAATGCTTTTATTCCTCCATTTGGTGATGATGGTCGATACTTTGTCGGAATAGGACATGATAAGAAACTTAAAAAAGTTGATGAAGAATTTAGCAAAGTTCTAGATGCATGGAATTCTGCAACACCAAAGAGTAGAGTGGTAAAAGATGCTCCAGAAAAGACTAAAAAACATAGCAAAATTACTCAACAAATAATTGATCAATTAGATTTTGGTCCAGAAGATGGCGAGTCTCCTGAAGTAAATCAAGAAGCTGTTAAGAAATTGATTGATAGCATTCATATTCTAAACCCTGATTTTACTGGTCAATTCACTCAAGATAAATCAGATGGACGCTGGTTTATTGAATTAGAAGAACCAGAAAAAATTAATTTACCTGAAGGTATTATTTATAAAGAAGGCGTTGGATTTATTGATTCACGTAATACTGAATACTCAGATGTATTAATTGAAGTTACTAAGAAACAAAAAGACGTATCTAAAGATAGTAGAAAAACAACTGACAATCAAACAGTTGATCCATTAACTCAAAGTTTAACTAATCAGGTTAAAGATATAAGTGCTCAAGATCTAGTTGAAAAATATGGAGAACATTTACTAGATGAAGAATTTGTTACTAGGTTAATTGAGGAACAAATTGTAGATGAAGAAATAGTTCAACAAGCTGTTGAATTTGTTAGAGAATATGCTCCAAAAAAGAGTAGATAGGGGAATATAATAATGATAGAAATTGGAAATATTGTTACATTAGAGAATCAAAAAGAGTTCTTATTACTAGAAGAATTGAATAAAGATGGAAGAAGATATGTTTATGCAGTAGGTGTTTTACCTGATGAAACTCCAACAAATGAATATATTATCTTTGAAGCAGTTAATCTAGCTGATGGAGAATATCTTAAAGAGATTAATAATCAAGAAGAATACAATTCAATAGTTGAAGACTTTAAAGAGATAATAAGTAATAAAATGTATTCTGGTGAATATGATCAAATGATTCAAGGTACAGAAGGAGAAGAGTAATATCTTCTCTTTTTTATTTAAATTTTTATATAATTAGCAATATCTATTGACAAGTGCTAATTATTATTTTATATTATTGTTAGCACTGGAGTTATAAAAGTGCCAGGGAGTGATTAGATGGGTGAAAGACAAGAAGAAATCTTAAGAGATATAGTAGAAAACTATATAAAAGATTTTAAACCTGTTAGTTCAAAATCATTAGTTGATAAGTTTGGCGTATCAAGTGCGACTATTCGTAATGATATGGCCGAACTAGAGGATTTAGGGTTCATCGAGAAAGAACATACTTCTAGTGGTAGAATACCTTCTGAAAAAGGTTATAAATACTATGTAGATAAACTTATGAAACCTAAAGAAATGACTGGCGAAGAAGTATTAAAATTACAAACTATTTTAAATAATAATAGTTTAGTTGTATCAGATGCAATATCTAAATGTATGGAAATTATTAGTGATATTACGCATTATACTTCTGTAGTTATCGGGGATTCTTCTAAGAATGCTACATTGAAACAAATTAGTATTATTCCATTGGATGTGAATCCAATTGATGGAGTAAGAAAAGTTGTAGCTGTTCTTGTAACTAATCAAGGGGATGTTGAAAATAAACAGATTAATATTGAAGATAATATTGATCTTAAAGAGTTGATTCAAACATCTGAAATCATTAATAAGGCATTAATTGGTACACCAATTGATAAAGTTAATGAAAGACTTGAATTAGACATTAAACCAATGATAAAAGAAGTTATAAATCGTTATGAAGAAGTATGTAATTTCTTCTCATCAGCGTTTAGAGATTTTGCTGTTGATAATGCGGATGTTGTATTTAAAGGTAAAACTAATTTATTAGATTATAAAGAATACGATGATGCTGATAAGTTAAAAGAGATGATATCTAAACTTGAGAATAATGATTTAGTTCAACAAATCAGAACTGACGATGAAAATATAAATGTTTACATTGGCGATGAGACTGAATTTGATAAAGATGTTACTATCATAAAAACTCATTATCACGTAGGTGATGAAGAAGGTACTTTAGCTATCATAGGACCTAAACGAATGGAATATGATAAAGTTGTAAGCTTATTAAATTTTTTAAAACAATATTTAGATAAATAGGTGATGAAATGGAAAACGAAGAGATTTTACAAAATGAAGTAGTTGAAGAACAAGTTGAAGATGAAAAACAACATAAACATCATAAACATGATAATAAAAAAGAAAAACTATTAGAAGAAAAAATAGCATTATTAGAAGAGGCTGTTAAGAATGAACAAGATAAAAACTTACGACTAAATGCTGAAGTTCAAAACATACAAAGACATAGAGAAGAAGATATACAAAGATTATTAAAATATGAAGGTGAAGAGCTGATTAAAGCGATATTACCTATTGTAGATAACTTTGAAAGAGCTTTATCTATGGAAAATGAAACTAATCAAGAATTCTTAACAGGATTCAAAATGATTTATAAAAAACTAATTGAAATATTAGATAATAATCAAGTTAGTATTATAGATCAAAAAGATGTTGAATTTGACCCGGCTATACATCAAGCAGTTGCTACCGAACAAGTAGAAGGTGTTAAAGATAATATGGTATTAGATGTATTACAAAAGGGTTATAAATATAAAGATAAATTACTTAGACCAGCCATGGTTAAAGTATCAATGTAATAAGGAAGGAAGTTATATATATGGCAAAAATAATAGGTATAGATTTAGGAACAACTAACTCATGTTGTTCAGTTCTTGAAGGAGGTTCTCCTGTAGTTATAGCTAATGCTGAAGGAGATAGAACAACTCCATCAGTTGTAGCATTTAAAGGTGATGAAATTTTAGTAGGTGCTCAAGCTAAGAGACAAGCAATTACTAATGCTGATAATACTATTTCATCAATTAAGAGATTGATGGGTTCTGGTGAAAAAGTTAAAGCTAATGGTAAAGAATATACACCAGAAGAAATATCAGCTATGATTTTAGGAAAAATAAAGAAAGATGCTGAAGCTTATCTAGGCGAAACTGTTACTAAAGCTGTAATTACTGTTCCAGCATACTTTAATGATGCTCAAAGACAAGCTACTAAGAATGCAGGTAAGATTGCAGGATTAGAAGTAGATAGAATTGTTAACGAACCAACTGCAGCTTCTTTAGCATATGGTTTAGATAAACAAGATAAATCACAAACAATTTTAGTTTATGATTTAGGTGGTGGTACTTTCGATGTATCTATCCTTGAATTAGGTGATGGTGTATTTGAAGTTAAATCTACAGCTGGTAATAACAGATTAGGTGGAGATGACTTTGATAAGAGAGTATCCGACTATTTAGTAGATGAAATTAAGAAACAAACTAATGCAGATGTTAAGAATGATTCAACTGCAATGCAAAGAATTAAAGATGAAGCTGAAAAAGCTAAAAAAGCATTATCAGCTGGAACTAGCACAACAATTAGTTTACCATTCATAGCTCAAGTTGATGGTGCACCTGTTAACTTTGAAATAGATTTATCAAGAGCTAAATTTGAAGATTTAAATAAAGATTTATTTGATTCAACATTAGATAAAGTAAGACAAGCTTTAAGTGATGCAAAATTAAAAGCATCTGATATTGATCAAGTAGTATTAGTTGGTGGTTCTTCAAGAATTCCATATATTCAAGAATTAGTTAAGAAAGAATTAGGAAAAGAACCAAATAAGAGTGTTAACCCTGATGAAGTAGTTGCTATGGGTGCTGCTATTCAAGGTGGTGTATTAACTGGTGAAGTTAATGACTTAGTATTAGTTGATGTAACTCCATTATCACTTGGTATTGAAACACTTGGTGGTGTAATGACTAAGTTAATTGAAAGAAATACTCCAATCCCACACAAACATTCACAAGTATTCTCAACTGCTGAAGATAATCAACCAGCTGTTGATGTACATGTATTACAAGGTGAAAGACCAATGGCTGCTGATAATAAGACATTAGGAAGATTCCAATTAACTGATATTCCTCCAGCTAGACGTGGTGTTCCTCAAATCGAAGTTACATTTGATATCGATGCAAATGGTATCGTTAATGTTACTGCTAAAGATTTAGGTACAAATAAAGAACAAAAGATTACAATTACAAATAATACAAACTTATCAGATGAAGAAATAGATAAGATGATGAAAGAAGCTGAAGCTAATAAAGCTGAAGATGAAAAGAGAAAAGAAATAGTTGACGCTAAGAATGATGCTGAACAATCAATCTTTGCTGCTGAAGGTGCTATAAGAGACCTTGGAGATAAAGTTAAAGATGATGAAAAGAAAGACATCGAAGAAAAAATTAAAGCTGTAAAAGAAACTATGGAAAAAGATTCTATTGATGTTGAAAAATTAAAGAATAAAACAAAAGATTTACAAGATAAAGCTATGGAATTGGCTGGACGTGTATATCAAGAAGCTGGAGCTAATGCTTCTGCTAATAATAGTTCTTCTAGTGATTCATCAAGCGACTCTGCGGAAGAAGCAGAATTTGTTGATAAGAATTAGTTATAAGAAAGTTCTAGTTTTCTAGAACTTTCTTAACTATTAATTGAAGGGATAAGAGATTATGCAAAAATATAAATCAAGACAAGATGTCCCAACTGAATATAAATGGAATCTTGAAGATATCTTTAAAGATTTAGATGAATATAATAAATCATTTGAAGAAGTAAAGAACTGGATAGAGAATCTATCATCTTTTGTTGGATGTACTAAAGACAGTGATAAGTTATATGAATTCTTAAATTATGATGTTAAATTAAGTGCTTTATTATTAAGAGTTGTTATATATGCTTATGTAATTAATGATCAAGAACTAGGTATATCTGATAATATGGATAGATTAGCTAAAACTGAAGAACTTGAAATGAAATATTCTAGTGCAACATCTTTCTTTGCTCCTGAGTTATTAGAATTAACTAAAGATGAATATGATAAATTATTTAATAATGATAAATTATTAGAGTTTAAATCTGAATTGGATAATATATATAGAGCTAAAGAACATATTATTCCATCTGATAAAGAGATTATTATCAATAATATGTCTAATGCTGCTCCTAACTATGAAAATTTATCTCAAACATTATTAAATAGTCTTCATGATTATGGAACAGTTAACATAGATGGTGAAGAAGAAAAAATACTTCAAACTAATTTAAGAAGATTATTAAAAAATGATAATAAAGAGATAAGAAAAGAAGTTCGAGAAAAATATAATAAAGTAATTAAACAATATGATACAGTAAATGCATCTTTATTAAATAGTTTTGTTAAAACTTGTTTAACTGGTGCAGGAATGCATAATTACAAAGATTCTTGGGATGCTAAACTATTTAATAATAAGATGCCAAATGAAGCCTATATGGCACTTGTAAATGCTGTAGAAGGTAATGTAGATAAATTACAAAAGTATTTTAAGGTATTTAAAGATACACTTAAATTAGATACATTAGATATGTGTGATTTAAATCTTGAAATGGTTAAATTAGATAAAGAGTATAGTATAGAAGAGGCACAAGAGTTATGCTTAAATGCTATTAAACCATTAGGTGAAGATTACTATAAACATTTTAAGAAGATATTTGATAATCATTATATTGATTATGCATGTTATCCTTCCAAATGCTCTGGTGGTTATTCTATAAGTGGTTTAGATTTTGATTCACGTATATTATTAAGTTATAATTATGATTTATCTTCTGTATCTACAATAATTCATGAAGGTGGACATAATGTTCATCATCAATATATAAGTGAGAACAATCCTTTACAATATCGTGATATGCCATCACTAATTGCTGAGGTTGCATCACTTACTAATGAATGCTTATTATCTTCATATTTAGTCAATAATGGAAAGACTAAAGAAGAAAGATTAAAAGGTATCGAAAATATTCTTGATGTAATTGTATCAAATTTATTTGGTGCTGTTAGAGAAGGAAAGATGGAACAAGATTTCTATAATTATGTTAAAGAAGGAAATAATATAACTAGTGATTATATGACTGATTTAACTAAATCTTATATAGATAAGTATTATGGAGATGTTGTTCCATCTTTCCTTCTCTAACAGCACCAAATAAATTTGATACAATTACAT
>JAIKYM010000156.1 GCA_024683115.1 Bacilli bacterium | reverse complement strand
TGTCTACATATATATTAATAGGTTTATATTCATTAATATTTATATTGGTTTATTATTTAAATGTTAATTGGAAATATTTAATAGCATTATGTATTATTCCGATAGCTTTAATAAATCCTAAACAATATTTAAGATTAAGACCAGACCTAATAATATGTAGTAATCATAAGCATGATGAAGCTAGATTAGCTGCAGAGTATATTGATAGACATACAAATGTGGATGATAAAGTATTTATAGTGGATCAAAAAGAAAAAAATGGAGCTGTATATTACATCAATTATTACAGTGATAAAGTTCAAACTAATAGATTTAACTATGAAGTTATAAATATTAAAGATAATATGAGAATATTAAAAGGATATGATTATTTATATACTTATTCATTAATTAATGATGAATTAAGTGAACATCAATTATATAAAATAGAGATAGTTGATAATAAAGCTAAGTTAACATTAGTTAAGTAGATTGTTTATTTTTTAATTGACAATTAATAGTTAATATCATATAATCAAGTACGTAATGAAGTTATTACTTGGACTGGACTTACTCCAAATTCAATCTAAGTTATGACGGATAATATAAGTAAAGGAGGAAAATAAGATGGCTGTAACTAAGGAAAGAAAAGCAGAATTAGTTAAGAGTTTTGGAAAGAATGCAAATGATACTGGTTCTACAGAAGTTCAAATTGCTATTCTTACAGACGAAATCAATGATTTAACAGAACACTTAAAGTTCCATATTCATGATTTCCATTCAAAAAGAGGATTACTTATGAAAGTTGGTAAGAGAAGAAGCTTACTTGACTATTTAAAGAAGACTGATATTAAGTCTTATAGAGAAGTAATCGAAAAACTAGGTATAAGAAAGTAGGCACTAATTTTTTCAGTGCCTTTTTTTATTTATGTGGTAGGCGCAGATACATAAAAATATAGAAGGAGAAAAGTAAATGGCAAAACAAGAATTTAAAATGAATTTCCATGGTAGAGAGATTATCGTTGAACATGGACAAGTAGCTAAACAAGCACATGGTGCTGTTGTAGTTAGATATGGGGATACAGTTATATTATCTACAGTTGTTGTTTCAAACAATGCAAATATTTTATCTGATTTCTTCCCATTAATGGTTTTATACCAAGAAAAATTATATGCAGTAGGTAAGATCCCTGGAGGATTTATTAAAAGAGAAGGTAGACCAACAGATGCTGCAACACTTGCTGCACGTATGATTGATAGACCTATGAGACCAATGTTCCCAGAAGATTTTAGAAATGAAGTACAAGTAGTTAATACTGTATTATCAGTTGATACTGATAACTCACCTGAATTAACTGCTATGTTTGGATCATCATTATGTACATGTATTTCTAAGATTCCTTTTGATGGACCTATCGCTGGTGTTAAAGTAGGACGTGTAAATGGTGAATTTATTATTAACCCAACACCTGCACAATTAGAAGAATCTGATATTGATTTAACTGTTGCTGGTACTAAGAAAGCTATTAACATGGTTGAAGCTGGATCTAAAGAAGTATCTGAAGAAGATATGTTAGATGCATTAATGTTCGGTCATGAAGCAGTTAAAGAATTATGTGAATTCCAAGAATCAATCATCAAAGAAATTGGTGTTGAAAAGATGGAATATGAACACTTAGTTATTGAAGATGAATTAGTTGAAGATATTAAGAAGCTAGCTGAAGAAAAATTAGATAAAGCTATGCGTATTAAAGAAAAACTTGAAAAGTATGCTGCTATTGATGCTGTTAAAGAAGAAGTAGTAACTAAGTATGAAGAAGAAAATAAAGATAAATTAGATGCTGAAGAATTAACAGTTTTAATTACTAAAGTTAAATTAGCTTTAGAGAATATTGAATATGATTTATTTAGATCTATTACAGTTAATGAACATATAAGAGCTGATGGTAGAAAGATGGATGAAATTAGACCATTATCAACTGATATTGATTTATTACCAAGAACTCATGGTTCAGCATTATTCACTCGTGGTGAAACTCAAGCATTAGCTGTAACTACATTAGGTGCTTTAAATGAATATCAAGCATTAGATGGATTATCATTAGAAGCTGAAAAACATTTTATGTTACATTACAACTTCCCAGCATTCTCTGTTGGTGAAACTGGTAAATATGGTTCACCAGGTAGAAGAGAAATTGGACATGGTGCTTTAGGTGAAAGATGTTTAAAACAAGTAATGCCATCTGAAGAAGAATTCCCATATACAGTTAGAGTTGTATCTGAAATTCTTGAATCAAATGGTTCATCATCACAAGCAACTATTTGTGCTGGTTGTATGTCACTTATGGCTGCAGGTGTTCCAATTAAAGCTCCAGTAGCAGGTATAGCTATGGGATTAATTACATCTAAAGATGAAAAAGAATATGAAATATTAACTGATATCCAAGGTATGGAAGATCACTTAGGTGACATGGACTTTAAAGTTGGTGGAACAAGAGAAGGTATCTGCTCATTACAAATGGATATTAAGATTAAAGGTATAACTAAAGAAATCTTAGGAAAAGCTTTAGCTCAAGCTAAGAAAGCCAGAATGGAAATTCTTGATGTAATCGAAGCTCAAATACCTGAACCAAGAAAAGAAGTATCTAAGTATGCTCCTAAACTTGAAACATTCATGATTAATCCAGATAAGATTAAAGATGTTATTGGTAAAGGTGGAGAAACTATTACAAATATTATCTTAACTTCATCAAATGTTGATACAGTACAAGATATTAACGCTGTTAAGATTGATGTAGAAGAAAATGGACAAGTTATTATTTATCATACAGATAGAGAAGTTATTAACAAGGCTGCTGAAATGATAAAGAATATTGTTAGAGAAGTTGAAACTGGTAAGAAATATGAAGCTAAAGTTGTTCAAGTAGAAGACTTTGGATGCTTTGTTGAACTATGGCCAGGATGTCAAGGTTTAGTACATGTTTCTCAACTTGCTCATGAAAGAGTTGAAAAACCATCTGATGTTGTTAAAGTTGGTGATACAATTGTTGTTGAATCTTTAGGATATGATAACAAGGGTAGATTAAATCTTTCTCGTAAGGCTTGCATTCCTAAACCTGAAAAGAAGGAAAAGAAAGAAAAAGAAGAAACAGTTGAAAAAACTGAAGAATAATAAATAAAACTATAAAGTGTAATGCTTTATAGTTTTTTTGTGTAAATTATGTTAAATTTACAAAATAGGATATGAATATAAATAAATATATGATAATATTGTTATAGAAAATAAGGAGGAAATAATATGAAAAAATTAATGGCGATTTTAGTAGGAATTCTTGCTATTTCTCCATTTGTTGCATCTGCAGAAGAAGTATCAACTAACTTCTACACTTATAACAAAGGTGATATAGTTAATTTCTACGGTAGCGATGCACAAAAAGAAGCACATCAAGCAGGTACTGAAGAAGGCGGTATGGAAACTATCATTTTCAATGATAAAGGAAATACTGATGAATTCGTTGAAGCTTGGTTATTAGGTGAATATATGGGTACTAGCGTAGCTAATACTAAATTAATGATCAAAGATTTCAAAACTACAGATGCTTATAGTTTCTATAGAGAAGTATTAACAAATCATGGCGTACTTCCAGCTACAGGAGCAACTCATTATGATTATATCTATGATTTAGATGACGCTGAAAGAGGTTTAAGAATGCCTACTATAGCTGATATGACTGCTGTATTTGGAGCTACTAAAGAAAACGGAACTGATAACTATGTTTTCCCAAATCTAACTACTAAAAATTTATTAGATAGAAATGGACAATCATATAGTTTATTAGATGAATTTGATAGAGTTTATCAACGTTATTTAGCTGACGGTATGGAAGGCTTAGAAAATGGTATCTTATTAGCTGATAGAATTGGTGATACATCAGGCAATACTGTTCCTACAGGATTCAAATATTATGCAATTAAGTTTACTATAACAGATAATAAAGTTACTGATGCTAAGATTGAAGCTGTTGAATTCCAAAATGTATCTCAAAAGATTGGTATCATTCCTGTAGTATCAATTAATAAGTCTGCTGACTGTCATGATACTCCAACACCAAAATATATGTGCTATATTTGTGGAACTGAACCTAAATATGTTGAAGAAGGAACTCAAGGTGAAGGATGTACTGAAGTACCTGGAGTAAGCAAAGCTGAAGATTGTGTTTATAATGTATGTTATAAATGTAAATCAGAAACTGAAGAAGGTAAGTTCACTTATAAAATTGACAGATATGGTAAGACTGAATACTCTGAATGTGAAATAGTTCAAGATTCTGATTGTAATACTAAGACTGGTAAAAAGTCTTATATCTTAGAATTTGCTATTGTTGCTGCTTTATGTACAATTTCATTATTAGTTGTTAAACGTAAAGAATTATTCAGAACAATATAATAAATTAAAGAAGGAGTAATCCTTCTTTTTCTTTGTCTTTTTATAAAACTTGTAGAAATCACGTTTTCTTGGTATAATAATATATTGAATAGAGGATAGGAAATGAAAGATAATAAAAAGATAATTGCTGTTATAGTTGTTTGTTTATTATGCGCTATATCATTTTTAACTGTTAAGAATAAATTCTTTGCCAGTGAAAGTGTGTTAACTCCTTTAAAGAGTATAATATCTAATGTTAAGGATGAAAGAACATTTAACTATAATAATGAAGTTATATATAAAGATGCTACAGTTATTAAGGATAATGATGAAGTTAAACCAACTAGTGTAATAGTAACTGATGAGTCTATTGAACTTATTGGTGAAACTAAAACAGCTAATCCATATGATATTGCTCCGACATTTGAAGATGATGGATCAATCATATTTGAGGGAATGACATTAACTGAATTAACTGATAAGTTAAATAAGAGCTTAAAAGGATATATGACTAATACTGGTTATTTTTTTGCAGAATATACTAAAAGAACAGGTTTAGATCCATATCTTGCTGTATCTATAGTATTACTTGAATCAGGATGTAAATGGACTTGCTCATCTTTAACTCGTAATTGTAATAACATAGGTGGACTTAAAGGTGGACAATCTTGTAATGGTGGTTCTTATAGAAGATATAATACATTAGGTGAGGGAATAGATGGATTCTTAGATATCATATATAAGAACTATTATTTAAAAGGATTAACTACTCCTGAACTAATGGCACCTAGATATGCTCAATCATCTACTTGGGCTGAAAAGGTAAATGCCTATATAAATGAGGTAAGATCAAAATAAAAGACATACTTTATAGTATGTCTTCTTTATATCCTATTTTTTCTTTGACTATATATACAGGTCTATTCTTTATTTCTATATATGTTCTTGATACATATTCACCAATTATACCTAATACAAATAGTATTAAACCACCAAGTATTAATAGTACACACATAAGGGAAGCATATCCTGGAACATCTTTTCCTTGTACTATAGTTTTAATAACTGTTATTAATAAATAGATAAATGCACCAAATGATATAGTACCACCTAATATAGATGCAAATCTAAGCGGTAGTGTTGAAAAATTAAATATACCATTTATAGCGTAAGTTATTTGACTTTTTAATTTAAATTTTGATTTACCAGCTATTCTTTTATCAGGTTTATAATCTATATAATGTGTTTTGAATCCTGCATATGAGAATAAACCTTTAGTAAATCTATTACTTTCATGCATAGATGTTAATGCTTTAACTACAGAATGTCTCATTAATCTAAAGTCTGATGCACCTGGTACATAATTTTGATTAGTTGATTTCTTCATTAACTTATAGAAAGTTCTTTTACCGATCTTTTGTAGTATACCTTCATTCTTATAGTTATTAACCATACATACAACATCATAGTCAGGATTATCTTTCAAGAATTCTAGCATCTTTAATATATACTTTGGATGTTGTTGCATATCTGCATCAACAATAACAGCGTATTCAGCAGTACTAGCAGATAAACCAGCATGTATTGCAGCATCTTTACCAAAGTTTCTGGAAAAAGATATTACCTTGATATGTTCATTATCATTTTTATATAAATACTTTAATATACTTAATGTATTATCAGTAGAGCCGTCATCTACGAAGATTAGGTTATACTTAATATCATTAAATATAGTATTGACTTCATTATAAAGCTTTTCTACCGTTTCTTCCTCATTTAGAGTAGGTACAATTATATCTAATTTCATAATAAATCCTCCAATAAGATTATATCATATTTACATTGTATTTTTAGTCGAAAATAGTAGTGTAAATTAATTTTAGAAAAATATGCCCAAAAAACTTGATTTCTACCAAAAAATCGTTTATAATGGTTTGTAGTTTAAACGGCGAAGATGGGCGAGGTTGTCGATACACTAGGAAGAGTTGTAAAACTCAAACCATATGTAACGGGTTATTTGCTCGGAGCAAGTTTATACAAGATATAAACGAAGGGAGGACATGTAAAATGTCAAAAGTAAGATTAAGATTAAAAGCTTATGATCATAGAGTTCTTGATACTGCTTGTGCAAGAATCATTGATACTGTTAAGAGAACTGGTGGAGAAATCTCTGGACCTGTACCTCTTCCAACAGAAGTTCAAAAGATCACTGTATTACGTGCTGTACACAAATACAAAGATGCTCGTGAACAATTTGAAATGAGAACTCATAAGAGATTAATCGATGTTAAGAATCCTAGTAAAGAAACTATGGATGCGTTAGCACATTTAGATTTACCTAGTGGTGTTGAAGTAAACATCAAAACTATGTAATCAAACAAAAAATAAAATATGGAGGAAAGAAAAATGAAAGGAATCTTAGGTCGTAAAGTCGGAATGACAGAAAAATTTACGAAAGATGGAAAAGTAATTCCTGTTACTGTAGTATCTATTGAACCTAATGTAGTTTCACAAATTAAGACTGTTGAAACTGATGGATACAACGCTATTCAATTAGCTACAGTTGACAAGAAAGAAAAGCATGTATCAAAACCTGAAGCAGGACATGCAAAAAAAGCTGGTGTAGCTCCTAAGCGCTTCTATAAAGAATTAAGAGTTGATAATCCTCAAGATTATACTCTAGGAAGTACTTTAGATGCTAGCACATTCACAGTTGGAGAAAGAGTAGATGTAACTGGCACATCAAAAGGAAAAGGTTTCCAAGGTGTTATTAAACGTCATGGACAATCTAGAGGACCTGAAACACATGGTTCTGATTATCATAGAAGACCTGGTTCAATGGGAACTATGAGACCAATGAGAGTTTTAAAGGGTAAAAAGTTAGCTGGACATATGGGAGCTCAAACTGTTACAATTCAAAACCTAGAAATTATTGAAGTTAACACAACTGATAATTACATTTTAGTTAGTGGTAACATTCCAGGAGCAAAACAATCTTTAGTTGTTATCAAATCATCAGTTAAACCTGGTAAAGTTGAACCTAAAGAAATCATCGTTTATGAAGAAGAAGCTGTAGCTGAACCTACAGAAGAAGTTGTTGAAACAACAGAAGAAGTTGCTGAAGAAACTGTTGCTGAAGAGAAAGTTGAGGAAACAACTGAAGAATAATTCTTCAGATGAAAGGAGATAAGTATTATGGCAAAGTTAAAAGTATTAAACCTTAAAGGTGAATCAAATAAAGAAGTAACATTAAACGATGCAATCTGGAAGATTGAAACAAATGAAACTGTATTAAAGAAAGCATTAAAATTACAAATGGATTCTTTAAGACAAGGAACACATGCTGTAAAGGGAAGATCTGACGTATCTGGCGGAGGAAGAAAACCTTACAGACAAAAAGGAACTGGTAATGCAAGACAAGGTTCTATAAGAGCACCTCATTATAGAGGAGGCGGAATTGTATTTGGACCTACTCCAAGAAGCTATGGTTTCAAGATGAATAGAAAAGAAAGAAATTTAGCTTTAAAATCTGCATTAACTGAAAAATTAAATGAAAAGAGAGTACTAGTTGTTGAATCATTAGAAATTGCTTCTACTAAGACTAAAGATGTTAAATCATTATTAACTAACTTAAAAGTAGAAGGAAAGGTATTATTTATATCTGCTAATGATGCTGAAAAATTATATTTAGCAACTAGAAATATTGGTAATTTAGCTGTAATCATGGCTGATGAAATTAATTGCTATGATGTAGTTAACGCTGATTACGTAGTATTTGATGAAGACTCTTGCAAATATATAGAGGAGGCACTTAACTAATGAAAAATATAATTATAGCCCCAGTAGTGACTGAGAAATCTGCTGTAACAGCTAACGATGGTAAAACTTATGTTTTCAAAGTTGATAAAGCTGCTAATAAAACACAAATTAAACAAGCAATAGAAAGTGCATTTAATGTTAAAGTTGCTAATGTAAGAACTCTTAATACTAAATCTAAAGATAAAAGAGTTGGTAGATATACAGGCACAACAAAAACTTATAAGAAAGCAATCGTTGTATTAAAAGACGGTTTTGCAATAGAAATATAGTAGGAGGGTATTGAAATGGGTATATTAAAATATAAACCTACGACTAATGGACGTCGTGGAATGTCAACATTATCTAATGATGAACTTACTCAAGGAAATAATCCTACTAAGTCATTATTAAAAACAAAAGCTAAAACTGGTGGACGTAACAATCAAGGTAGATTAACTGTTAGACACATTGGTGGCGGAGCTAAAAGAAAATACAGAATGATTGATTTCAAGAGAAATAAATTTGGTGTAACTGGTAAAGTTGCTTCAATCGAATACGATCCAAATAGAAATTCTAATATTGCATTAATCAATTATTTAGATGGTGAAAAAAGATATATTATCGCACCAAAAGATTTAAAAGTTGGAATGATCGTAGAAGCTGGCGAAGCTGTTGATATCAAAGTTGGTAACGCTATGCAATTACAAAACATTCCAGTTGGTACTTTAGTACACAATGTAGAATTAAAACCTGGTAAGGGTGCAGAAATCGCTAGATCTGCTGGTGCATCTGTACAAATACTTGGTAGAGATGATAAATATGTAATCGTTCGTTTACAATCAGGTGAAACAAGAAAGATTCTTGGTAACTGTATGGCAACAATCGGTGTTGTTGGTAACGAAGATTCAGAATTAGTAAAAGTTGGTAAAGCTGGACGTACTAGACATATGGGTATTAGACCTACTAATAGAGGTTCAGTAATGAATCCTAACGATCACCCACATGGTGGTGGTGAAGGTAGAACGCCAATCGGACGTAAGTCACCAATGACTCCTTGGGGTAAACCTGCTCTTGGAGTTAAGACTAGAAATCCAAAGAAAGCATCTAATAAGCTTATTATTAGTAGAAAGAAAAATAAGTAGGTGATTGACTATGGCAAGAAGTTTGAAAAAAGGACCTTTCGTTGATGATCATATTTTAAAGAAAGTTCAAAAGTTAAATGCTGAAAATAAGAAAGAAGTTATTAAGACTCATTCAAGACGTTCAACAATAACTCCTGAATTTGTAGGACATACAATTGCTGTTCACAATGGTAAGGAATTTATTCCTGTATATATTAGTGAAGAAATGGTAGATCACAAACTTGGTGAATTCTCATTGACTCGTAAAAATGGCGGTCATGGAGAAAATAATAAGTAGGAGGAGTTTAGATGGAAACATTTGCAATACATAAAAACGCAATGGTAGCTCCTTTAAAAGCTAGAATGACTCTTGATTTAATCAGAGGAAAGAAGGCTACTACTGCTGTTAATATTTTAAAGAATACAAATACTAAGTCTTCTGGCTTAATCTTAAAAGTTTTAGAATCAGCTATGGCTAATGCTACAAACAATTTTGGTGCTAAGGTTGAAGATTTAGTAGTATCTGAGTGCTTCATCAATCCTGGAGTTATCTATAGAAGATGGAAACCAGCTTCTAGATCTAGAGTTGATAGAAGAGATAAAAGAACAAGTCACATAACTGTTAAAGTTAGTGATGGTAAGGAGGCTTAATTATGGGACAAAAGGTAGATCCTAGAGGATTAAGACTTGGTGTTAATAAAGATTGGGAATCTAAATGGTATGCAGAAGGAAAAGAATATGTAACATCATTAAATAATGATATTAAAATTCGTGAATATTTAACTAAGAAGTTAAAAGATGCTGCTGTATCTAAGATTGAAATCGAAAGAAAGCCAAATAGAATTGATGTTAAAATCTTTACTGCTAAACCTGGTGTTATCATCGGACATGGTGGAGAAGATATTGAAAAATTAAGAAATGAAATTAAGAGTGTAACTGGTGAAACAGTATACGTTAATATCGTAGATGTTAAAGAACCAGTTATGGACGCTTCATTAGTTGCTCAATCAATTGCTAGACAAATTGAAAACAGAGGTAACTATCATAATATTCAAAAGAAAGCTATTAAAGACACTATGAAGGCTGGAGCTAAAGGAATTAAGACTATGGTTTCAGGTAGACTTGGTGGAGCTGAAATGGCAAGAAGCGAATTCTATGTAGAAGGAACAGTTCCTCTACAAACTATTAGAGCTGATGTAGATTATGCTACTGCTGAAGCTGATACTACTTATGGTAAAATTGGTGTTAAAGTATGGATCTACAAAGGTGAAATATTAAAAGCTAAGAAAAAAGGAGGTAATAGCGATGTTAATGCCTAAAAGAACAAAATATCGTAAACCTCATAGAATTTCTTATGAAGGAAAAGCAAAAGGTAATACTAAAGTTACTAAAGGTGAATATGGACTACAAGCTAAAGAAGGCGGATATGTAAGTTCAAGACAAATTGAAGCAGCTCGTATTGCTATGACAAGATATATGAAACGTGGTGGAAATGTATATATTAATATATTCCCTCACTTAGCAAGAACTAAACAAGGTTTAGGACAACGTCAAGGTACTGGTAAAGGATCTGTTGATCATTTTGATGCAGTAGTTAAAGCTGGAACAGTAATGTTCGAAATTTCTGATGTTTCTGAAGAAATCGCTAGAGAAGCTTTAAGACTTGCTTCACACAAGTTATCAGTAACAACAAGATTTGTTGAAAAGGAAGGTGGAAATAAATAATGAAAACTAATGAAATTAGAAAAATGTCCACTGAAGAAATCGTTAAGAAGATTGAAGAATTAAAGTCTGAATTATTCGATATGAGAATGAAACAAGCTACTGCAGCTTTAGAAAAATCTCATAAGATTAATGAAGATAGAAAGACTATTGCTAGATTAAAAACTGTTCTAGCAGAAAGAGAAAATGAAGGAGGAGAACAATAATGAGTGAAACTAATAAAACTTATATAACAGGTAAAGTTGTATCAGCTAAGAATGATAAGACTATAACTGTTTTAGTAGAAACTTATAAAAATCATCCTTTATATCATAAGAGAGTTAAAACTTCTAAGAAGTATGCTGCTCATGATGAAAAGAATATTGCGAAAGTTGGAGATACAGTTAGATTAGTATCTACAAGACCATTATCTAAAACTAAGAGATATGCTCTTGATAAAGTATTAATCGAATCTGTAGAAATCTAAGGAGGGTTATTATGATACAACAAGAAACTAGATTAAAAGTTGCTGATAACTCTGGCGCAAGAGAAGTTCTAGTAATCAGAGTAAAAGGTGGAAGTAAAGTTAAATATGCTAATATTGGAGATGTAGTAACTGTAACTGTTAAGAAAGCTATTCCAAACTCTAATATTAAAGAAGGTAAAGTTTGCAAAGCTGTAATCGTTAGATCAAGACAAGGTGTTAGAAGAGAAGATGGATCATATATCAAATTTGGTGACAACGCTTGTGTATTAATCAAAGAAGATAAGAGTCCAATCGGAACTCGTGTATTAGGACCTGTTGCAAGAGAGTTACGTGATAAGAACTACATGAAGATCGTATCACTAGCTAATGAAGTTTTATAGGAGGATAAATATGGTAAAAGTTGGAGATAAAGTTCTAGTTATCGCTGGCGATGACAAAGGTAAAGAAGGAACTGTTACTAAAATTATTAAAAATAAAAATAAAGTAGTGGTATCTGGAGTTAACGTTGTTACTAAACATATGAAACCTAGTGCAGCAAATGAAACAGGTGGAAGAGTTACTATGGAAGCACCAATTCACATTTCTAACGTTAAATTAGTAGCTGAAGAAAAGAAAGCTGCTAAGAAAGCAGAAAAAACTACAAAAGAAGAACCTAAAAAGGTTGCAAAAAAATCTACAAAGAAAGAGTCAGGTGATAAGTAATGAGTATGTTAAGAGATAAATACGAAAATGATATCAAACCTGAATTAATGAAAGAATTTAATTATTCTTCAATTATGGAAGTACCTAAATTAGATAAGATTGTTATCAATATGGGAGTTGGCGAAGGCGCTAAAGAAGATAAGTTCATTGATGCAGCTAAGGAAGACTTAGAAGCAATCACTGGACAACATGCTGTAGTAACTAAAGCTAAACATTCTATAGCTGGTTTCAAGATTAGAGAAGGTCAACCAATAGGTGTTAAAGTTACACTTAGAGGTGAAAAAATGTATAATTTCATGGAAAAATTAATTAAGGTTGCTTTACCTCGTGTTAGAGATTTCAGAGGTATTTCAAATAGAGCATTTGATGGAAAAGGTAATTATACTTTAGGAATCAAAGAACAAATTATTTTCCCAGAAATTGAATATGATAAAGTTGTAAAAGTAAGAGGAATGGACATTGTTTTTGTAACAACTGCAAAAACTAATGACGAAGCATTAAAATTATTAGATGCATTCGGAATGCCATTTAGAAAGTAGGTGCGAGTATGGCAAAGACTAGTTTAAAGGTTAAACAATCAAGAAAACAAAAATTTAGTGTAAGAGAATATACTAGATGCGAAAGATGCGGTAGACCTCATGGTGTACTACGTAAATTCGGATTATGCCGTATTTGCTTTAGAGAACTTGCTAACCAAGGTAAAATACCTGGTGTTAAAAAGTCTAGTTGGTAGGAAGGAGAGTTTAGTATGATAGAAGATAAAATAGCTGATATGCTTACAAGAATAAGAAATGCTAATCAATTAAAATATGATACAGTAGAAGTTGCTGGATCTAAGATTGTTGAAGAAATTGCTAAGATTCTTAAGAATGAAGGTTTTATTGCTGATTATGTTGTTAATAAAGCTTCAAATGGTAATACTTTAACATTAACATTAAAATATTCTGAAGGTAAGAAAGTAAGAGTTATAACTGGATTAAGAAGAATATCTAAGTCTGGATTAAGAGTATATGCAAAACATGCTGAACTTCCAAGAGTACTTAACGGATTAGGTATTGCAATAATCTCTACATCTGAAGGTATCATGACTGATAGAGATGCTAGAAATAAAGGTCTAGGAGGAGAAGTACTTGCATACATTTGGTAATGTAAGGAAAATTAGTTATGAGTAGAATAGGTAATAGAGTATTAACAATCCCTGCTGGTGTTACTGTAACAGTTGAAGGAACTAAAGTTACTGTTAAAGGACCAAAAGGTGAATTAACAAATGAATTTGATAAAAACATGGTAATTGAAGTAAATGGTACTGAACTTACAGTTAAAAGACCAAATGATTCAATTAGAAATAAAACATTCCATGGAACAATAAATTCTTTAATTGAAAATATGATAATCGGTGTTTCTACTGGATTTAGTAGAGATCTTGAAATCAACGGTGTTGGTTACAGAGTAGCTGTTCAAGGAAATAAAATTGAACTTAACGTTGGTTTCTCACATTCAGTTAAGATGGATGTACCAGCTGATTTAAAAGTTGAAGCTCCATCTGCTAACAAGTTAACAGTATCTGGTATTAGCAAAGAAAGAGTTAATCAATTCGCTGCTGAAATCAGAGATATTAGACCACCAGAACCTTATAAAGGTAAAGGTATTAAATATGCTGATGAACATATTAGAATTAAAGAAGGAAAGAAAGCATCAAAATAGTTGATAGGAGGAAATGAAGTATGATTAAAAAAGAAGCAAATAATGTTGCAAGAGTAAGAAGACATGCTAGAGTTCGTAAGAGCGTATCTGGAACTAAAGAATGTCCTAGATTAAACGTATTTAGATCTAATTCTCATATTTTCGCACAAGTAATTGATGATGAAAATGGTAATACTTTATGTTCTTCATCAAGCGTTGAACTAAAGATTAAAAATGGTGGAAACGTTGAAGGTGCTAAAATTGTTGGTGCTGATATCGCTAAGAAAGCTGTTAAAGCTGGAATCAAAAGAGTAGTTTTTGATAGAGGTGGATATCAATATCATGGACGTGTACAAGCATTAGCTGATGCTGCACGTGAGAACGGATTGGAATTCTAGGAGGTGTAGTATGGCTGAAGAAATTAAAGAAGTAGTTGAAACAACTGAAGAAGTTGTTGAAGAAAAAACTGAAAATAAACCTGAAAGAAAATCTGAAGGTAAAAGAGAATTTAGACCAAAGAGAAATTTTGATTCTAAAAAGAAAATGCTAGACGAAAGAGTAATCGATTTAAAGAGAGTAACTAAGGTTACTAAAGGTGGACGTCACATGAGATTCTCTGCTACTATGGCTGTTGGTGATGGCAAAGGTTTAGTTGGAATTGGTTCAGGAAAAGCTAATGAAGCTCCAGAAGCAATTAAGAAAGCATTACAAGCTGCTAATAAGAACTTAGTAAAAGTTTCATTAGTAGATGGTAATAGAACTATACCTCATGATGCTAACGGATCATGCGGGAAATCAAGCGTAATGATTAAACCTGCACCAAAAGGTACTGGAATCATTGCTGGTGGTGCTGCTCGTGCTATTCTTGAAATCGCTGGTATTAAAGATGTTGTATCTAAATCATTAGGATCAAATACAAAAGTTAATGTTGCTAAAGCTACATTAGCTGCATTACAATCAGAACGTACATCAGAACAAATTGCTGAGTTACGTGGAAAGAAAGTTGAGGAGTTATAATATGAAATTAAATGAATTAAAAAAATCTCCAGAAACTAAAGATAGAAAAAGAATTGGACGTGGACCTGGATCAGGACAAGGTAAAACTGCTGGTAAAGGTGAAAAAGGTCAAAAAGCTAGATCAGGAGTTTCAATTAAACCTTGGTTTGAAGGTGGACAAACTCCATTCTATAGAAGAGTTCCAAAAAGAGGATTTAATAATGCTAAATTTAGAACTGAATTTGCAGTAATCAATTTATCTGATTTAAATAGATTCGAAAACGGAACAGAAGTTACTCCAGAATTATTAGTAGAATCTGGAATTATCAAGAAACCATTATGCGGAATTAAAGTTTTAGCTAATGGTAAATTAGAAAAGAAATTAACAGTAAAAGCTCATAGATTCTCATCTGTAGCTGTTACTAAGATTGAAGAAGCAGGCGGAACAACAGAGGTGATTTAAGATGTTTTCAAATCTTAAAGGATTATTTACTCCAAGTAATAAAGATTTAAGAAAAAGAATCTACTTCACCTTGTTTGTGCTAGCTATATTTGGACTAGGAACTAATATTATGGTTCCTGGTGCAAAACAAATTACACAAAACTTAGGCTTCTTAGATTTATTAAACCTAATGAGTGGTGGTAGTTTAAGAACTTTTTCGATATTTGCGTTAGGTGTTATGCCTTACATTACGGCATCAATCATAACACAATTATTACAAATGGATATTATTCCTTATTTTAAAGAATTAAAAGAACAAGGTGCTACTGGTAGACAAAAGATTAATAGAATTAATAGATATTTAGGTATCCTATTTGCTTTTGTTCAAGGTTACATTTATTCTGTAGCTTTCTTAGGTGGCGAAACTGTTACTATTGTAAAGACTACAGTAATATTAACTGCTGGTACATCCTTACTACTATGGCTAGCTGATGAAATTACTAAAAAGGGTATAGGAAATGGTGTTTCTTTATTCATCATGGCAGGTATAGTTAATAGCTTACCAACAACATTTACTACAGCTTATAATGAATTAATTATGGCTGGTACATTTGAAACTTGGTTAGGTATTATCTTATTTGTTGTATTCATTCTTGCATACTTATTTATATTAATAGGTGTTGTATTTACTGAAATAGCTGAAAGAAGAATACCAATTCAACATAGTACAAGAACAGTTAGTTCTTATGCTAAAGAACAATCTTATATACCTTTAAAATTAAATTCAGCAAATGTTATGCCAGTTATCTTTGCGAGTGCTTTAACTAGTATTCCATCATTAATTGGCGGCCTTATAAAGAATGAAGCTTTCACACAATTTGTTGATAATTATATTGTATATACTTCATTAACAGGCTTTATTATTTATATCGCATTAATATTTGCATTTGGATATGTTTATTCCTTAATGGAATTAAATCCAAAAGAAATGTCTGAAAACTTAGATAAGTCTAGAGCTTATATACCTGGTATTACTCCTGGTGAAAAGACTCAAGCTTATTTCAAAGGAACTATTACAAGATTAACTGTAGTTGGTAGTGCATCACTCGCAATACTAGCTGCAATTCCAATATTATTCTCTAAACTATCAGGTTTATCTAGCGCTGTTACACTTGGTGGAACAGGATTATTGATAGTTGTAGGTGTTGCTCTTGAAACTTATAAACAACTTGAATCATCAATTGTTTCAAGAAGTTATGATACTAATTATAGGAGAAGACACAATAGATGAATATAATATTTGTTGCCCCACCTGCTGCAGGCAAGGGGACTCAAAGTGCGTTACTAGTTGAGAAATATGGGGTTGCCCATATTTCCACTGGTGATTTACTAAGAGCTGAAGTAAATAAAGGATCTGAGTTAGGTAAATCATTACAAGAAAAGATGTCTACCGGTGAGTTAATTGCTGATGATATCGTTATAGATTTACTTAAAAACAGATTAATGGAAAATGATATAAAAAAAGGATTCATATTAGATGGTTTTCCACGTAATTTGAATCAAGCACATATGCTAGATGAAATGCTTGAGGAACTAAATATGAAAATTGATCATGTTTTATATTTAGACATGGATAAAGAACTTGCAATGCATAGAGCATTAGGAAGAATGACTTGTCCTAATTGTGGAAAAGGTTATAATAAATATGAAGAAATAATGAAACCAAAGGTTGATGGCAAATGTGATGATTGTCAAATAGATTTAGAATCTAGATCAGACGACAATGAAGAAACTTTCAACACAAGATTTGATACTTATTTAGATAATACACAACCTTTATTAGATTATTATAAAGAAATAGAATTGTTAAATGTTATCGATAATTCTGGAACTCCAGAAGATACATTTAAGAAAATCGAAGAAGTGATTATTTAGATGATTAATATTTATAGTGATACAGAAATAGAAAAAATTAAAAAAGCTGGTGTTATTAATAAACAATGTCATGAGTATTTGGCTAGTTTAATTAAACCTGGTATCTCAACTAAATACCTTGATGATGAAGCTGGGAATTTTATCAAATCACATGGTGGAATTCCTGCATCAAAAGGTTATGAAGGTTTTCCATGTAATATATGTATTTCATTAAATGATGAAATAGTACATGGAATTGGTAAAGATAATGTACTTCTTAAAGAAGGCGATATCATTACTTTTGATATAATGACTAAACTAGATGGTTATATAGCAGATTCTGCTACTACATGGCCAGTTGGTAAAGTTAGTAAAGAAAAAGAACATTTAATGTATCATACAAAAAGAGCATTATATGCTGGATTAAAAGAATTAAAAGCAGGCGTACCAATTGGTAATTGTTCTGCAAGAATTCAACAATATGCAGAAAAGCATGGATTATCTGTTCCGCATGAAATTGGTGGACATGGTGTAGGTAAAGATGTACATGAAGATCCTTTTATTCCAAACTATGGTAGATATGGTGAAGGAATGATTTTAAAGAAAGGTCAAGTAATTGCAATCGAGCCAATGTTAACTGCAGGAAAAAGACAAGTAGCAATAATGGATGATGACTGGACTATAGTTAGTCAAGATGGAAGTCCATCCGCTCATTTTGAACATACCGTAGCTATTACAGAAGATGGTTACGAGATACTTACAGGAGAGTAAAAAGAATATGGCAAAAGAACAAAAAATTGAAGTTGAAGGAAAAGTCTTAGATGTTACTCATGAAATATATAGAGTACAATTAGACAATGGAATGATCGTAACAGCCCGTGTTTCTGGTAAAATACGTATGAACATGATCCGTATTTTAGCAGGCGATAGAGTTACTATCGAAATGTCACCAACTGATTTAACACATGGGATTATAAAATATAGAAAATAATAAATGGAGGTTTATTTATGAAAGTAAGAGCATCTGTAAAACCAATATGCCCTAAATGTAAAGTTATTAAAAGAAAAGGCAAAATAAGAGTTATTTGTGAAAATCCAAAACACAAACAAGTACAAGGTTAGGAGGAAATAGTATATGGCACGTATTAAGAACGTAGAATTACCAAAAACAAAATCATTATTTATTGGTTTAACTTCAATTCATGGAATTGGACAAAGTTTAGGTAAAAAGATTTGTATGGACGCAGGATTAGATCCTGATATGAAAGTTCAAGATTTAACTTTAGATGATGAAGCTAAAATTAGAACTGAAGTTGATAAATACCTTGTTGAAGGTGATTTAAGAAGAGAAGTTCAAATGAATATTAAGAATAAGATGGAAATCAATTCTTATCAAGGAACTAGACATAAAAAAGGTCTTCCAGTTCATGGACAAAGAACATCTAGAAATGCTAGAACTCGTAAGGGTAAAGGTAAAGTTGTTGCAAATAAGAAGAAAGCAACTAAATAATAAATAGGAGGATTAAAGTATGGCTTATAATAGAAGAAAAAGAAAAGTTAAAAAGAATATTCCTGAAGCACAAGCACATATTTCTACAACTTATAACAATACATTAGTAACTATTACTGATAAAGAAGGAAATACAATAAGCTGGGCTTCATCAGGAACTATTGGGTATAAAGGTTCTAAGAAGAAAACATCTTATGCTGCTGGTTTAGCTGCTGAATCTGCTGGTAAAGCTGCACAAGAATGTGGAGTAGTAAAAGTTGATGTTTTCGTTAAAGGTTTAGGTGGAGGAAGAGAAACTGCTATTCGTTCACTACAAGCTGTAGGTTTAGAAATTACTTCGATTAATGATGAGACACCAGTACCACATAATGGTTGTAGACCACCAAAACGTCCAAGAAATTAATTAAGGTAAAAGGAGTATATTATGAATTTTGAAAAACCAGAATACGAAATAACTGAATATGATCAAACAAAAAACTATGGAAAGTTTGTTATTAAACCACTTGAAAGAGGATTTGGTACAACTTTAGGAAATGCATTAAGAAGAGTTATGTTATCTTCAATGCCAGGATCAGCTGTTACTAGCGTTAAGATCGAGGGTGTTATGCATGAATTCCAAAAAGTAGATGGAATTAAAGAAGACGTTATGAATATCATTCTTAACATTAAGTCTTTAGTAGTTAAGAATTATTCTGACACTAAAAAAGTAATGCATTTATGTGTTTCAAATGAAGGTCCAGTTACTGCTGGTGATATTGAACATGATGCTGATATCGAAATTGTAAATCCTGAACTTGTTATTTGTAACTTAGTTAAAGGTGGAAAAATCGACATGGAATTAACTGTTGAAAATGGTAGAGGATATGTTGATGCAAAAGAAAACAAGAAATTAATGGGTGGAGATATCCCTGGTGTTATTCCAGTAGATTCTAACTACTCACCAATCGAAAAAGTTTTACCTGAAGTTGATCCTACACGTGTTGGACAAAATGAAAACTTTGATAAGTTAACAATGTATGTATATACAAACGGATCAATGACTCCAGAAGAAGCTATGGCTTTAGCTGGTAAAATATTAATTGAACATTTTAAAGTTATAACTGACTTAAATGAAATTGCAGATAAGACAGGTATAATGGCAGAAAAGAAAGTTGATACTATTACTAAGACTTTAGAAACTCCTATTGAAGAAATCGAATTCTCAGTTAGAGCATACAATTGCTTAAAGAGAGCTAATATCAACACAATGCAAGATTTAATCGATATGAATGAAAACGAAGTTGCTAAGATTAGAAACTTAGGTAAGAAATCATTAAAAGAAGTTTTAGATAAAGTAGCTGAAATGGGACTAAAGTTCCACGAATAATTGAAAAATAAGTAAGGAGGTAACAAATATGTACAGAAAATTATCAAGAGAATCAAGAATTAGAAGAAGTATGTTAGCCGGAATTACTAAAGATGTTATTATGAACGAAGGTGTTACTACTACTGAAGCAAGAGCTAAAGAAGTAAGAAAGTTCGTTGATAAAATGATCACTTATGGAAAAGATGGATCTTTAGTTGCAAGAAGAAAAGCATTAGCATTTTTACATAACGATAAAGACGTAGTTAATAAAGTATTTAACGAATTAGCTCCACGTTATGCAAAACGTGATGGTGGATATACTAGAATTATTAAATTAACTGAAAGAAAAGGCGACGATGCCTTGACAGTAAGACTTGAATTAGTTGACTAATCAAGTCTTTTTTCTTTATCCAGTTTATTCTATATGTTATCATTATAATAGGTGGTGTGATATATGAATAAAAAAATAATAGTAGCGATGTTTATAATACTTGTAGTAGGAATTATACTTGGAGGTTGTTTAGTTTTCTTTATTATTAAAGATAAGAATACAAAAGCAGGTTCAAATGATAATACAACACCAAGTACTACAACTACAACAACTACAGCAGCTATAAGTTCTGCAGATTTAGAAGAAGCAAAGAATATTACAAAGACAATGCTTGATAATTACTTAAAAACAGGATTAACTGGATATGGTTTTTGTCTTATGGAAGATCTTGATGAAGGTAGTATCATAGAAACTGATGAAGCATTATTCTATAAAATGAAAAATTATAAAACAGTAGAAGAAGTTAAAAAGAGCCTATCTGAAACTTTAACTGATGAAATGGTTAATAAAGTTGTAAAAGTTAATTTAGTAACTAAAAATAATACATTGTATTGTAAAACTCCATATGGATCTTATCCATTCTACAATGATAATGTAATTATAGATTCTATAGAAGCTACAGATACAAAAATTAAAGCAACAATTGGTTATTCAAAAGGTGATGATGAAGTACATGGACATGATTATTATCAAGCTAATGTAGAATTAACTAAAGTTGATAATAAATGGAAGATTGCTTCTTTTGATACAAAACTAGTAAAACATGATTAATAAAAAGACTTGATTTATCAAGTCTTTTTATTTATCTAATTTCTTAAATATGATATCCTTATCTAGGAAGGTGTTAATATGAGATATAAAGATCAAATTAAAATTGGATTTTATATTTTATTAATAAACGTATTGTT
>JAIKYM010000152.1 GCA_024683115.1 Bacilli bacterium | reverse complement strand
ACCTTCATATAATCCATATATAGGAATAATATGTTTAGTTGATTTTTCAACTGTAGTTTTTTCAACATCATTAATTGATACTTTTACTTTTGTTTCTTCATTTGTATTAAATACTACTATTGCACTTAGTTTATTTAGTTTATATGGATTTTCAATAACTAAAGGAGAATCTAATGTATATCCACCTGATTCAGATAAATCTTTAATTCTATCATCCATCTTTTTTTGTTCACTAATCAATTTTCCTAAATTGTTTTCTACTTTAGCACCATATTGAGAAAAATATTTACTTGCAGGATAATTCATTTTCATACCAAAGTATGCAACGAATACCATAGCTATAATAAATATTACAAATATAGCTACCATTAAAATAGGTGAAACATCGTTGTTAATTGTATTAACTGTTTTCTTTTTTGCTTTAGCCATTTCTAATACCCTCTATTCTAATGATAATTATAACAACCAATATAAAAAAAGTAAATATAAGCACAAAAAAACTCCGGCCTGATAAACCAAAGTTTTTTTGAGTTTTTTAATAAAAAATTGAATAAATGATATAGTAAATTATCAGTTTACTGTACCACTTTGTAACAAAAGTAAGAGTTTTCTTTCTCTTAATATGATCATATACTTAGTAACCGTTACAACCTCTTGGTATTCTAATATTTGTAAGTTGGAACAAATGAATTGATATTTCTACCTAGACATCATTCTCTGCTTACAGAAATCATTTATACTGTAATTAGTCGTACAAATAAATGATTTATAATATTTAAATTACTAAGTACCTTTATTATAATATTAAGTTATTTTTATGTCAATTACTTGCATTAAATATTTTTAATTAGACATTTTTAGTGTATAATTACTAAAATTTAAACTTAACTTTCTTATCTTCAAGTTGTAGTACTGCATTAAATTCTTTTCCTGTCTTAGTTGATACAAACCCGTTGATTTGATCAGTTGTTTTATCAGTTATTAACTTCTTACATGTATCTACATCTATATGTTTCTTACAAATATTATAATTAATGCTAAACTTACATTCTTTATAGTCTTCACAAGCATATCCATATTTAGATACTTTCATATCTTTACCACAGTAAGGACACTTGCCTATTACATCACCGAAGAATGGAGTTTCATCTTTTTTATTAAATACTTCAGTTATTTCATCTTCTGCTAGTTTAACTGAATCATCTACAGTTATTTCATCGTGGAAAACTTGTTTTAAAGCTTTACCTAATTCAGATGTTTTATATTTATCCATTGATATACCCATGTTAATTAATGATTCAATTAAGAATTCACCATCAGGTAAGATAGTATATACATCTTTCTTTAATTCTATATACTTACTCTTACGTGCATTATCAATGATACCTGTACGTGTTGCTTCAGTACCTAACTCTAAACCTTCAAAGATTGCTTTATAATCCTCTGTATCGTCACCTTCTTCACCACTTTGTTCTTCTTCTAATCTCTTCTTATCATCTTTAAATGGATTCTTAAGATAATTATTTAAAGTTTCAATTGTATAGTGTTTAGGTGGAGTTGTTTCTTTTTCTTTAGGTTTAAAATCATGGTTAACTTTATCACCGATCTCTAAGTTAGGTAATATCTTATCTTTAGAATTAGGTTCTTCAAACTTAGTCCAGCCTGGCTCTAATATCATTAAACCTTTAAGTAAGAATTCTTCATACTCTCCTACTTTAATCTTTATCTCAGTCTTTTGTACAACACAATCATTTGCACAGAATACTGCTACAAATCTTTTAAATACTGTTTGATATATTATTCTTTCTTCTTCAGTTAAATTCTTAGGATCAGGTATTTTATAAGTTGGTGTTAAAGCTGAGTGTGATTCAATCTTACTATCATCAAAGATTGTCTTCTTATCAACAAACTTAACAGGATATCCTAAATCACTAATGTTCTTTAATATCTTCTTAACTTTATCTTTTTCAGCTACTGCTAAATATTCTGAGTTTGTTCTTGGATAAGTTAAGAAGCCTTTTTCATATAAACCTTGAGTAATAGCTAAGGATTTTTCCATAGACATCTTATATTTCTTACCTACATAGTTTTGTAACTTAGTTAATGAGAATAACTTAGGTGGACTCATAGTATCTTTCTTAGTCTTCTTATCAGTTACTATTGCATCTACTTCATTGTATTTCTTACATAACTCTAAAGCTTTTTGTTGTTCATTCTTATCAAACTTTTCTTTAGAATTTAATTCTACTTCTTCTCCATTTGTTATCTCGTTGGATGTGATTCCATAGTAGATTTCAGGAACGAAGTTTCTTATAGCCATATCTCTATCATATATAGCTTTAACTATTGGAACTATTACTCTTCCTACTCTTAACAAAGTGCCTGTTTTAAGTGTTGCATAACGAGTAAGATTAACACCATATAACCAGTCTATGTAAGTTCTTGCAAATCCTTCATTAGCAAGATTATCATACTCTTTATCTTCCTTTAAATCTTTTAAAGCTTCTTGAATTGTTTCAGGTGTTTGATCTGGTAACCATAGTCTTGTTTTTAATTTACTATTATCTTCTAATGCATGTTGAATAATTAATCTAACTATTACTTCACCTTCGCGATCAGCATCGCCTGCATTTATGATATTATCAACATCTTCTCTATTAATTAAACCTTTAATAATGTTATATTGTTTTTCTACACCTGAATCTACCTTTTTAGTAGCATCTTTTTTTAAATTAAATTTAAAACTATCTGGATAACAAGGAATATTCTTAATACTCCATTTGCCATCTGGATTTTCATGTCCTGGATAATCTTCAATATCAGCTAAAGTAAATAAGTGACCAAATACATAAGTTACTATATAATCATCATTAATGTAATAACCTTGTTGTTGTTTCATCTGTCCAATAGCTCCAACTATATTACGAGCTAAACTTGGTTTTTCAGCTATAATAACTTTCATTTGTTCACCTACTTTCATTACACGTATTATTTATTATACCATATCTTTTAATAAAAAAGAGAATACAAATTAATATTGTATTCCCCAGATAACATGATACTTAGCTTCTTTGCCACAGCATACACATTTATCATCAATCTTTTCTCCATCTTCAACAATACATCTAGACTTACAACCTTTGATTTCTTTAATTCTTGTCTCACAAGCTTCATCACCACACCACATAGCATGAATGAATCCAGGTTGTGTATTTAAGATTTTTTCCATGTCTTCTAGATTATGTGCTTCAAATGTTAATTTATCTCTTCTTTCAACTGCTCTATCATACATATCCTTTTGAATAGTTTCTAATAACTCTTTAGTGTATGTAACTATATCAGTTGAAACTTCTACTTCCATCTTTTCTCTAGTATCTCTTCTAGCTACTGTAATAATATTCTTCTCTAAATCACGAGCACCTACTTCAATTCTTACAGGTATACCATTTACTTCTGCTTCAGCAAATTTAAATCCAGGTGATTTTTCAGAATTATCTACATAGCAATCAATACCAGTTTTAGTTAATTCTTCTTGATACTTATTACATAGTTCATCTACTTTTTCATTATCTTTACCTATAGGTATAATAACAACTTGTTTAGGAGCTATTCTTGGAGGAAGAACTAAACCATAGTCATCTGCATGAACCATTATGATGGCAGCTATTGCTCTTGTAGTTTTACCCCAAGTTGTATAGTATGCATATTCATCTTTATTATCTTTATTAGTGAACTTAACATCATAAGCCTTACTAAACTTTTGTCCAAAGTAATGTGAAGTACCATCTTGTAAACAAACACCATTATACATTAAGTCTTCATTAGTTAATGTGTATTCAGCACCTGCAAATTTTTCCTTCTCAGTCTTCTTACCAGTTATAGATGGAATAGCAAGTATTTCATGGTTAAACCATTTATATACATCCATCATTCTCTTAGTTTCCCATTCAGCTTCCTCAGCAGTAGCATGAACTGTATGTCCTTCTTGCCATAGGAATTCTCTAGATCTTAAGAATGGTCTAGTCTCTTTCTCATATCTAAATACATTACACCATTGATTATATAATTTAGGCAAATCTTTATATGATGTGATATGTTTCTTATAATAATCACAAAATAAAGTTTCAGATGTAGATCTAATTGCACATCTTTCTTCTAGTTTTCTTTCACCTGCTTCAGTAGCCCAAAGTAATTCAGGTGCAAAACCTTCGATTAACTCTTTTTCTTGATTAAATAAACTTTCTGGTATTAAGAATGGCATTTGTACATTAACATGTCCTAACTCCTTAAATTTAGCATCCATGATTGATTGTATTTTTTCCCAAATAGCATAACCATTTGGTTCAATAGCAATACAACCTTTTACAGATGTATAGTCAGCTAATTTAGCAGCTCTTACTACATCTGTATACCATTTTGCAAAATCTTCATCTCTTGGTGTTATGGCTTCATTTTTCATTTTTATTCCTCCTTAAAATATAAAAAAGGATAATACCCAAAGAGTCTTTCGACGGTACCATCCTTTATTTCACTTATTTATCTTTAACGCAGATTAAACGGATTAGTTTTCTAATCTCTCCGA
>JAIKYM010000139.1 GCA_024683115.1 Bacilli bacterium | reverse complement strand
GGTTGTCTTCAACCTCTATTTAATTATTCTACAACTACTTCAACTTGTTGATTATTATCTTTGGCATATTTTAGAAAGAATAATATTAATTCATATGCCTTTTTAGTTTCTTCATATTCAAATGTTATATACTTAAATCTTTCTAAGTCTTTATAATAATCATCTATATCTATTACAGATTTATTATTAGAATAAGGACCTTCCAAAGTATTCCAATCATGTGATAAACCATATTTATAATCTTCTTCTGTTCCAGGTTGATGATTCATTATATCATCAATATAACCTGTCCATAAATGTATAGAAGTATTATTATCATTTACTAATTGAAATGTTACCTCAGGTTCCCCTTCATAACCATTGTAGAATGTATTATTATTTAATATGTCCATACTTAACTATCTCCTTCTCTTTTTTAGTAGCTTTTCCCATTTTGTTATTTCTTAAGGCATTTTGATATGTTTTATCACTAACCCATATTGTTTTGCCTGATGGATATTTAATCATATGATCAATAACCCTTTGTGAAGCATTGGTACCATATCCAAATCCTTTTTTAGTTCTAGTTATTTGATATGTACTACCTGTTCCACTAGGAGCATTAGGTGTTTGAGTATGCCATCTAACTTCATAATCTTTTTTACCACGACTATACTTATATTTAATCTGATCATATCCTTTTTTATGCTGAACTTCATAAATAGCATTTTGAGGTATTTTTATTGGTGCCTTCTCTGCTTTAATTTTAACACTCTTATCAGCACTAGATAATAATTTAATAGTAATTATATTGCTATTTTTATTAGCAGCTAGTGATATAGAACCTTTTGTTTTACCAAAGTTACCTCTTACACCACTACCCATGATTAATTTTCTCCTTTAACTTTTTAAAGGTATAACTCTCATATACATGAAAGTGAACTCCTGGATTAGCATCTTCAGTTTCTTTTGGTAAACTACCATATATGACTACGTCGTTAGGTTCTAGAACCTCGATAGTTTTATTTATGGCATTAACTATTAATTTTCTTTCAGTTTTATCTTGTGTTGTACCTATTGTACCAATAGAGATGATGTCACCTTTGTATAATCCATTAAATGCAAATTTATAAGATCTCTCATCACCCAATCTTACATTAGGTATAACTTTAACACCATTTTCAATTAACCAATTAGCCAATGCTCTACTCATATATATATGATACTTTTGCATGACTAACGGCATATTAGCATATAAGCTGAAATCTGGTGATATAACTCCCCTAAACTTTTTAAGTCTAGGAAGATACTTTTTCGGATTATTCCAAAACCTGATAAATAAATAATCAAGTTCATAAAAACATACCCAACAATCAAAGTCTTTATAATCTTTTTTGATTGCTTCCGAAAATGGTACTAATTTATTAGGAATTTCATTGCATGATTTGATGCACGGGAATTCCTCTTCGCCAGCATATGTAGCTGACCATACTAGATATGAATGAAACACATCATAAGTAGTATTATAATTATCTTTATACATATATTATATTTCCTTTCTACCTGTTCAACATACGTAAACAGGATATTTAATAATTTGTTTTTAAATACAACATATGATATGATAATTATGCAAACGGCATATCATATGTTGTTTCATAATGGTCACTTTGATTGTTCCAGCAGTCATAGTGATCTTTTTTTATTATTTTTGATTGTAACTCACCTCCAGTGTGCCTACATCATATCCAAACAAGTTAGCTAGTTCAATTTCATATGGTTTAATTCTTCCACTAAAATTGTACCATTTGCAATAGTAATCTAATGCATATTTTGCAGCTTGATGGCTGACCTCGAATATATCTTCAATCTGTTTAACAGATTTAATATTTAATTTATATACTAATACAGGTGGAACTAATGCATACTTAGCAAAGAAGTTAGCTTCCTTATCTGCTAATTCACTGTCTTCAGTATGATCCAATACTATATGTCCTACTTCATGTAATAATGTGTTGTTTTGTCTTCTATATCCATTATCTATATCATTAAGAAATATTGTCCATTTCCCTTTATCATATAATGAAAACCCATCATTACTGAATTTCAAAGAAGCTACAAGTTTTTCATAGCTTAAAGAACTATACATATTTATCTTAATACCCATCTTAGTTACTATTTCAAAACCACTAACTGGTACACATGATATATTATAGTTCTTAAATGTTTCTAGGACTTTTAGTTTAATTTCTTCGTATCTTTCATCTGATAACTTCAATTGTTCCATCTTTACCTTGCCTTTCTATCAGACTAACTCAATAAAATATTCATTAACTCCTTCTTATCTTCTTTTGTTAATTTAGATGAATTTCTAGCAATTAATCTTATTTCTTTCTTACTATCAAACTCATCACTGTTTTCAACATCCAATAAATAATCAGTAGTTACATGTAATGCTGTAGCAATATTAGCTAATACTTCTGCTTTAGGATTTCTCTCTCCTTTTATTATTCTAGATAAAATAGTTTCATCTAAACCAATCTTATTAGCTAAATCTCTTTGAGTCATCTCACTTGTTTCTAAAATTTTTTCTATCTTCTCACCAATTTCCATTTCAATGTATCCTCTTTTTCATTAAATTTCCTGTGCTATCCTTAGCACAATTAGATTATAAAATAGAATTTGCTGTTTTGTCAAGTATATTTGCTGCTAGTATTATTCGTCATAAAAAAAAGAAACATCCTTAATTGAATGCTTCTTTAATAATTAATCTACATAACCATATTCCATTGGTTTAATTTGTAATGGATATGTTTCTAATACTTCAGTATATTGAATCCATATCTTATCACCAACATTAAACTTCATATCAGCTGATCCATCCATCTCACAGAAGCTAATAGAATAAGATGTCTTCTTATCATCATTTGTCATATAAGCCATGATAGAACAATTATTTACTTCAGTAATAATAAAATCAGTTCTTAATGCTTTTAATACTGGTTTAGATGTAGTCTTATTTAAACAACTATCATCACACTTACATTTTAAATCACACTTCTTAGTTATAAATAAAATAGCAAATACAATAGTAGTTAATAATAATACACATATAATTAACTTATAAATCTTATCATTCATATAATCACCTTATA
>JAIKYM010000121.1 GCA_024683115.1 Bacilli bacterium | reverse complement strand
GTCATTAATAACACCAATAAAAAAGTAGGTAATTATAATGTTATAATTATTGATGAAAATGACAATACTTCCAGTAAGACTATTACTATTAAATCATCACTAGTATTATCTGTCGAATTTAATTTATATAACTGAGGTAATACTAGTGATGATTTAATAGTAATAGTCTTACTGGAAGTATTGTCATTTTCATCAATAATTATAACATTATAATTACCTACTTTTTTATTGGTGTTATTAATGACTAAAGTATCTCCTACAGTTATTTCAAAATCATCAGTAACATCATTTTCTCCATAGAAAATTTGTACCTTTTTAATATTTAATCCTTCAGGATTAATATATTCCAACTCAAATCTTTCACCAATTGATGATACATTTGCATATGTTATTGAAGATGTATTTGTATTAACATCTTTTGTATAAACATATAGAATTGGCTCTATTTCGTACTCACCAGCGGAATGATCTGCTTCAGCTAAATCAAACCAAGTAGTTGTATCAACTGATATAAAGTTTTTATTTCTTTCATATGTTAGTAATGAAGTATCAGTTGATTGTGCTGATGTAGCTAACATAAATAAAGTAGAACTTGCATTGTATTCAACAATTACATAAACATCACTTTCAATGATTTCATCTAATGTAACAGATGCAACTCCAAGGGTTGTTGAACTTCCACTTCCTACGTTTTTCCATTTACTCTTATTAGTTAAATTATTAACGGATGCTACATATACTGTATAATTTCCAAATTCTGGTGTAGCAAAACTTATTTTCTTAATTTCTTCATCATCCGATGATTGTTTAGTAACTTTAGTTGTTACATATATATGATTAGAAAAACCTATTATAGTACTTCCTACTACATCTGATGCTTGATATAAATGATCATAGTTTGCAGCAGTTACACCTGTATAAGATGCATATTGTTCACATATAAAGATGTCATCGTAAGATACATAGAAGTAACCTTGATTTCCCCAAGTCTTCCCCCATGAGTTTTTAACGATCCATGCGCCATCTCTACTTGCACCAAACTTTGTTCTAGATATTGAATCGTCCCAACCAACGATAGTAACACCATGGTTATCACCTAATCCATCAGTAGCTAGGTAATAAATTCCATTATTAAGATAATTATCATTCCAATACATAGTTCCTTGAACTGATCCATTATTGATTACTCTATTCTTAATATCAGCAATTGTACTAGTAGTACATGCACCTTTACTGCCTATTCCATTGATTTCAAATTTATCAACAGATAGTAATCTTTCACCTTTAACATAGTCATTAGCAGTTATTTTAACTAAACTAGGCATTGTATATGGAAGACTGCTTTCATTTAATACACCATAATCACCAAAGAAATATGACGCAGCATAAGTTATTCTTCCACCATTTATTTCACTGTTATATTTACCTACTTTACCAGCATCATCTGAATATGCACCACCAATAATTGAATATACTACATGTGCCTCAGCTAAATTATACAAAGGTAAATTATTCTTTTTGGCATTAGTTTCAACAACAGATAGAGCTGAAAAAGCCCAGCAAGTACCATCTTCATATTGATTCTTAACAGTATTGATTACATTATCATTTACTGCATTATAATAACTAGGTAAACCCTCACCTATATAATCAACTAATACATTTTTAAAGTTACGATAAAAGTTTCTATAATCATCATTACTATCTTCCATTTCTTTGCAGTAGATAGGTTCTATATATTGTAATTTTTCTTCTTCACTTAAATTCACATAATTTAAATAATCGTCAGTTGGAGTACATGTTTCTAGTGCACAAGCATTAGTAATAAAAGCAAATAAAGTTATTAATAATATTACACTTTTCTTCATAGTCTCCACCTATTTTCATTATATCATTTATAATAACTATTATTAAGCCAAAGGATGTAATTGTATTGTTTCTTTACAAATAAAAAAACAAACTAGTAAATAGTTTGTTTTCTTTCTTAAATGGTGACCGGGAAGGGATTCGAACCCTTGACCATTCGCTTAGAAGGCGAGTGCTCTATCCAGCTGAGCTACCCAGTCATTTCGTTAACAAATATGATTATAGTATAATTTTTTATAAAATGCAAGTCAATATCTAGGTAAAGCACTTACTTTACCTAGATATTAATTCACTTAACATTTTTATTTCATTATTTAGTGTCAATCGTAATGATTCTTTATCAGATGGTATACTAGATATTATCTTTACCCTACTATCTATTTCTGATTGAATATATTCCTTATTATTTATTAGTATTGGACCAAATTGATATTCAATGTCTGTGTATTCTTTTGTTCCCCTTTCAAAAATAATATTAATATACTTTTTACCATTATCAATAAAGTATTCTTCATTAGTTATGATAAAACCTATTGATGTAATATATCTTCTTAGTTTTTCATAATCATTATTAGATTGAATAACTAATTTATTTATATTATTAATATATTTATTATTTAATATATCTATAATTGTAGATGCTCCCATGCCAGATATTAAAATGGTATCTATTTTATCATCATCAGTTAATACATTTAATCCATCACCTAAACGACATTCAATAACATCTTTTAAATGATTTAGCTTAATATTATTAATACCTTGTTTTAAAGCACCTTCATGAATATCTGATACAATCATCTTATTCACAAGATTATACTTAACCATATATATATCTATTAATGCATGGTCACATCCAATATCAATTACATTGTCTTCTTTATTAAAATATTTAGTTAAAGATTGTAATCTTTTACTTAACATATTAATCCACCATGAAATCTCTTAATTTTTTAGCACGAGAAGGATGTCTTAATTTTCTTAAAGCCTTAGCTTCAATTTGTCTAATACGTTCTCTTGTTACGTTAAATCTCTTACCTACTTCTTCAAGTGTATAGCATGTACCATCTATAAGACCAAATCTTAATTCTAGTACTTGTTGTTCTCTTGGTTGTAATGTAGATAATACTTCATTAATTTCTTCTTTTAAGATTTCATTAGTAGCATATTCTTCAGGAGATAAAGAATTCTCATCTTTAATAAAATCTCCTAAATGTGAATCATCTTCTTCACCAATTGGAGTTTCTAGAGATACAGGATCTTGAGAAATCTTCATTACTTCTCTTACCTTATCAACGGAAATACCCATTTTCTTAGCAATTTCTTCTTCAGATGGTTCTCTATTTAATTCTAGAGTCATTTGTCTTTGAATTCTTACCATCTTATTAATTGTTTCAACCATATGAACTGGAACTCTGATTGTTCTAGCTTGATCAGCTAAAGCACGAGTAATAGCTTGTCTAATCCACCATGTAGCATAAGTTGAGAACTTATATCCTTTACCATAGTCGAACTTTTCTACAGCTTTCATTAAACCAATATTACCTTCTTGAATTAAATCAAGGAATAATAATCCACGTCCTACATATCTTTTGGCAATTGATACAACTAAACGTAAGTTAGATTCAGCTAATTTATTTCTTGCAGAATCATCACCATTTTCAACAGCTAAAGAAACTGCAGCTTCTTCTTCAGCACTTAAAAGTGGAATTCTACCTATTTCCTTTAAGTACATTCTAACTGGATCATTTATATTAACATCTTTAGTTAAATCTTCATCATCTAAAATAATAGGAATATCCATTCCACCATCTGGATTATCTGCTTCTTCTTCAGTAATAACTGATACACCAGCAGCAACTAAATCATTATATAATTTATCTAATGAGTCAGCATCAACATCTAATCCTTGTAGAGCCTTAGCTAATTGTTCAAATGTAATAAAACCAACTTTTTGACCTTCAAGAATTAAATCATTCTTTCTTTCATCAAAAGTCTTAATTTCCTTTAATTGAATTGTCTTAACAGGTTCTTCAATTCCTAAGTCTAATTCTTCTTGTACTAATTCTTCATTAACTATTTCTTCAGTCTTTTTAGTTCTAGCCATAATTACACATCCTTCTTCTTTAGTTTAGCTATTTCATCATTTATTTTTAACTTCTCGTTTATATCACTGGTGTTCTTTAACTTTTCTTTTAACTCAATTATTTTTAGTTCATCATTGTTCTTTTGTATTCTTTCAATTACTCCTAAATAATCTGCATCTGATAATTCATTATTTATATTATTATCAATAATATCTAATATTAATTCATACTCTTCTGTTTCAATGGAATATGAAATAAAATCTGCTATATTAATATAATTATATTTTA
>JAIKYM010000115.1 GCA_024683115.1 Bacilli bacterium | reverse complement strand
AAGTTATGAAGTGTTTGTTGAACTTGTCAAGTCATTTTCATAATATTTATTGATTTTTAACATTAATTTGTTTTATAATAATATATATAATAGAGAGGTGACATGATGAAAATTACTAATGTAAAAATTCATATTACAGAGAAGAACAATAACTCTAAGATGAGAGCTTTTGCCCAAGTAACAATTGATGATCAATTCGTTATCCATGACATAAGAGTACTAGAAGGTACTAAAGGTCTATTCTTAGCTATGCCTTCTAAAGAAGTTGCTCCAGGCGAATACAGAGATATAGCTCACCCAATTAATCAAGAAGCTAGACAAATCTTTGTAGATGCTATCATTCCTGAATACGAAAAGGAAAAAGCTGCACAAGAAGAGACTGAAGAATAATTATGAACTGTAAAAAGGCCTTTTGGTCTTTTTATTTTGTGTAAAAATGAATGTAAACGAAATATAAATTAAAACGTAAATCTTACTTGTCTTTACATATTGGTGTATACTTGTTATAGGAGATTATTGAGATGAGTAAGATACGTATTAGATTAACAATTTATATTACGTCTATGGCATTGATGGTAAGTGTGTTATTCCTTACTTGTTTTAATAGTTGGGTTCAAATTAATAAGAATAATGAAACTAGAAAACAATTAGAAGAAAAATATAATAAATTAGTCAATAAAGAAGATGAACTATCAGATGAAGTTAATCGAATGCAAGATCCTGAATATGTTGCTAAGTATGCTAGAGAGAAGTACTTATATACAAAAGATGGTGAATTAATCATTGATGTATCTTCTAATTAATTTGCTATGATAACTGATATGTGATATATTTATATCACATTCATATGGGGCCGTTTTAATGGTTTCGACAGGTTATCGTCTTGATATGATTGCAGGTGGTAAGGTAAGTCCTAAACTTCCAACACAGTTAAATATAACTGACAATACTAATTATAATACTGCCTTAGCTTTTGCCTAAAATTTGGCATTGAGGCGCTGGTTAATTAAATTTCTATAGTTAATTAATTGGTTCATATATATAGAATATATTGATAATAGTTACCTAGCTATTATTAACGAATATTAATTAGGTTAGTAAACATATGGTTGTTAGATTCCTAGTGTTTATGAAGTAATGATCTAAATAAACCTGTAGATGTTGTATATAAGAGTAATTTGGACAGGAGTTCAAGTCTCCTCGGCTCCACCATTTTGAATTATAAAGAACGTCATGTTCTTTTTTATTTATGATAATTTAGGAGGTTAATATGGAACTTGGTAATTGGAAAAATGTAAGAGAAAGATTACTTAAAATTGATTCTGAAATATTTATGAATAAAGATAGATCTAAGTTAAGTGAATTAGAGATTAGAAGAACAATATATGATTATCTATGTGACCATATAGAATATGACTATGACTTCTTATCAATATTAAAAAGTATTAGAAAAGGTCATATAAGTGGTTATGAAAGAAATCCATATAGAGAGGTTGAAAATGTATTATTCGGCTATAGAGGTGTTTGCAATGGTATAGCTCAAGTATATAGATTATTATTAGAAATGAATAATATATATTCATTATGTGTTATATGTGATAATGGACAGGCAGTTGAACATCAATTAAATCTAGTATATGATTCAGAGGCATCTACTTATAGTTTTGATGATGTTACTAGTGTAATTATGAATATGGGAACTAAAGATGAATTCTTTGGATATGATAGAGAGTTTGCTAGTTATATAGGACAAGGTAATAAAAATATAATGAATGAAGAAGATGGTGAATGGACTTTTCTTCCTGCAGCTTATTTAGATAGGATTGTAGGTAGAAAAAGTGATTTCTATAAACAATTTAGCGTTGATAATGGATATAATTGGCATTTACCATCAAATATAAAGAGATTGAGTAAAGATAATCAATTATAGAATAAGTGTATTAACACTTATTTTTTATTTGACAAGTATACTTTGCATGTGTTATATTATAAATACCAAGTGAACTTGGCAAGGAGGATAATATGAAAAAAGAAGAAATTTTAGAAAAAAGTAGAAAAGAAAATAAGAATAAAGATATGGTAACATTACAAGAATCTTACAAAGGTGCAACATATGCTGCTATAGCAATGGTTATTCTTGCATTTGTTTATTTCACATGCGAAATCCTTCAAGGCAAAGGAACTAACTATGCTTTATATTCATTAATCTGTATGTATAATGCTGTATTAAATGGATGGTTAGCAATTAAAACTAAAGAATGTAGAGTTTTAAGAATCATATCTGCTGCTATTTGGGGATTATTAACAGTTATGTTAATTTTAGAATATTTTAATGTAATATAATATGAAAACAGAATTAGTATTAAAAAATAAACTTAAAGAAGTTAGAACTGAGAAAAAATTATCTCAACAAGATTTGGCTGACATGGTAGGTGTTTCAAGAAATACGATTAGTTCTCTAGAGACAGGTCAATATGAGCCAACAGCTAAATTGGCATATGTATTATGTATAGCATTAGATATGAAGTTTGAAGAATTATTCTATTTTTAAGCAGTTAATAACTGCTTTTTTTATTATATCCTATTCCTAAAATTCATATCACGTATGTTTTTTATTCTCTTTTACTATGGTATATGTGGCCTTATAATTAAATTACACACATGAAAAAAAGAATATATTCAACTTGATATGTGGGAATAATTGGAGGTAAATATGTTAGACAATAATAATGATATAAATGAATATTTAGGACTGGAAAGAAAAGATACAATTACTGATGATGAAGCTGCTTGTGCTACAGCTATGATCTGGGCTTTAAGAAGTAAGGATCCATCAACACAAGTTGGTGCATGTATATATAAAGATGGTGTATTACTATCTTTAGGATACAATAGACCACCTAGAGGTTGGAGTGATTCTGCATTCTTCTGGGGTAAACCTGATAATCCATTATATGGAAAATATCCATATATAATTCATGCGGAACATAGTGCAATTTCAAATTACAGAGGTTATAAGCATGATTTAGATGGTGCAACAATGCTAGTTACTTTATTTCCTTGTGAACAATGTGCACAAGATATAGCTGAAGCTGGTATTAAAAAATTAATATATATTAATACTAGAGGACCAATTGAAGATACACCTGCTATGATGTTATTAAATAATGCAGGAATTGAAGTTGTAAGTTTAAAAGATGTAGCAAGTGTTACATTACAAAGTTTATACTTATCAACAACTCCTACAACGACAGGTGCTGTTAGATCTAAGAGACGTTTATACAATGGTAATACTATTTAGCTAACTTATGTTATACTATTAGTAGGAGATTGATATTATGATAATGAATGCTGAAGAATACAAGAAGATATATGAACTATTAGTTAAAATGCCTGAAGAAGATAAGAAAAGATTAGATGAAATCTTAATAAATCATAAGGAAGACTTAGTTTCTAATCCTACAGACACTATAACTAAATGTCTTAAAGAAATGATGCAACAAGATGTAAGAAATTTCATTTCAGAGGAATTATAATTACCATAATTGTTAAAAGCAGTAGAAATACTGTTTTTTTAATTGATTATGGCCTGTTTTTTTTGATATTTATTCGTTATTGTTATACAATATTGATAGGAGGAAAATATGGGCGTTAATAAGAAATTTATAGTTATTGTTTCTATACTGTTAATATTAGTTGTTTTCATATTTGTTAGAAGTATAAGTATTAAGAAAATATCCTATATCAAAGCCTTGAATATGCTAGATGAAAAAAAATACATATTAATGTATTCTGGTAATGTTGATTCTACTGTTAGAAAAGAATTAAAAAGACTTGGTAAAGAATATAATATTAGTATTTATATATCCTCTGATAATTATGATGACGTAGTTAATTATGTTAAGCTTTTAACTTCAGCTGAAGAGATAAAAGGTAATATGTATTTAGTATTTGGTAATGATACTTTATTAGGATATATGGATGAATCAATGAACACAGAAGAATATCTTAAAAAATATTTATATGGATATATTCCTAAAGCAGAAAGATCTTACAACGAACCTACTGTAACAGAATATACTGAGTTATATAAGTCCAAAGATACTATAATTTCTGTATTTGGTGATACTACATGTAATTTTTGTAAGTTATTACAACCTGTTATCAATGAAGTAAGTTCAAAAACTGATTATAAGATTAATTATATTAACTTCTCTGAGTTAACTACTGAAGAAGCTAATATGATATATAAATTAAACATCGTTGTTCCTGCAAGTTGTACAAGTAGTGGATTAGAAAAGAATATTAAAGAAGGATATTCTAAACCACTTACAATTGTATCTAAAAAAGGTAAGATTATCGGATGTATTAAAGGATATTATGAATATTCTACATATCTAGATAAACTAAAGGAAATAATGGAGTGATATTATGAAGACATTTAATAAAATTAAAGCTTTTAAAGCTAAGTTTGCTGGAACTGTTTCTTGGAGATTAAAGAGACATTGTTCTGTTATTGATAAGCATATTAATCCAAATGAAGAATTATTATATGCTTTCTGTGGTCAATTAAACGATCATCCTTTAAAAATATTTGATACAGGTATAGTAGCTATTACATCTGAACGTTTAATTGTTGCTCAAAATTATATTTGGCCAGGTTACAAATTCGTATCAATTACTCCTGATATGTATAATGATTGTACTGTTAAATCAGGTATTATCTGGGGAGCCGTTGGTATTGAAACAATTAAAGAAACTGTTTGGGTATCTAATTTATCTAAAAAAGCTTTGCCTGAAATTGAGACAATTATTACAACATTCATGCAAGAGATGAAGAAGAAATATCCACCAAGGGATGAAGACTAGGATGAGTTTTGTTAAGAATAATTATAAAATTATAATCTTTATATTAATAATCTTTGCATTAGTCATTGGTTTTATTAAAATCTTTAACAAAAAGGTTAGCTATGAAATTGAGTACGATTATGAAGGTTATCATGTTAAAGAATCTTATAATAAAGATTTAAAGTATTATTCCTTTAATATATCTAAGGATGATTATTCTTTTGATTATGCTTTCGAACATGAATATACTCGTAATAGAAAGTTAGTTGAAAGCGTTAATTCATATGATGAAGATGATTATAAGTGTACATCAATTTCATAGCTAACCTTTTTGTTAAAGATTTTAATAAAACCAATGACTAATGCAAAGATTATTAATATAAAGATTATAATTTTAT
>JAIKYM010000103.1 GCA_024683115.1 Bacilli bacterium | reverse complement strand
CACATTTATCACATTTAACTTTAAAGATATCTCTAGTTACTATATCAACTATCTTAGATTCATCTAATTTAGTATAAACTTTAACTTTAAGTTTTTTATTACACTTCGGACATTTAACTTCTTCTTTTTTATAAGACATGTATAACACTCCTTTCGCAAGTTAAATTATATCATATTTACTTATTTTATTATATAATTAAAAGCGAGGTGGCTTTATGAAAAAAATACTAGCTATATTACTATGTACTGTATTATTAACAGGATGCAGTATTGATTTAGAAACAAAGATGTATGATGGAATGGATTCAACTAAACTTCCAGATGGTGCGTACATAAATATAAAAAAAGATATATCAGTATTTAGTAGTCCTAAATTAATAGATGTAATTGATACTAATGTAGAAGATATAGATGCAAACTTAGAATTAGATACTGAAACAATTGGTAAGAATACAATTGTAGTAAGTTATTCATACAAGAATAAACAATATAAATATGCTCTTAACTATAATGTATTAGATAATATTGCTCCTATTTATTTATCTGCACCTAGTTCTAAATATGTATTAGTAAATGATGATACTAATCCATGTGATAGTATTAATATTGCAGATAACTATACAAAAGTACCTACATGTGAAGTAGTAGGTAACTATGATATTACTAAAGTAGGAACATACAATGTTAAGTTTGTTATTAAAGATGAAGCTGATAATAAAAATGAAAGAAAACTAACTATTAATGTAGTTAATAAGATTCCTTCTAGTCCTTCAAATCCTAGTCCATCTACTCCTAATCCTGGTGTAAAATTTAGCTGGGTAATAAATACTTTTAAAACTGATAAAACTGAAATAGGTTTAGATGTATCTCGTTGGCAAGGTGATATAGACTTTGAAAAAGTTAAAAACGCAGGTGCCACATTTGTTATGATGCGTATGGGTGTATCTAATAAACCTGAAGAAGAATTAGCAATGGACAGAAAGTATAAACAAAATATAAAAAATGCTAAAGCAGCTGGATTAAAAGTTGGTGTATATATTTATACAACTGCTATAAATGATGAGATGGCCAAGACTCTTGCAGACTTTGCAATTAATACATTAGATGGTGAAACACTAGACTTTCCTATTGTATTTGACTGGGAGAACTGGTCTAAGTTTAGAACATACGGAATAAGTATTCATGATTTAAATAAGACATTCTTAACATTTGCAAATGAATTAGAAAAACGTGGATATCAGACTATGTTATATGGTTCAAAACATTATTTAGAAATCATGTGGGAGGATTCAATTAAAGAAAAATATCCTGTTTGGTTAGCACACTATACTAATAGTCAAACATCTTATGAAGGTAAATATATGATGTGGCAACAATGTTCAGATGGACATATAGATGGTATAGATGGTGAAGTAGATATAGATATCTTATATAATTAAAAAAGAGTTAGTTACAACTCTTTTTTATTGTCTCATTCAATCTTCTATCAATTGAATCTGATATTTCTTGATAATCATAATTAATAGACTCTAAATATTCATTAAATTCCCTATTAAAATCATCACCAAGGCTAGTCATTGCTTGTACAAATGGAATAGTCATCGATAATTTAATTCTAGGTAATCCATCTTGCCTTAATGCATCTATTGTAGTACTTTCAACATCTTCATATGTTTCCCTACGAATATCATTTTCACAGTATTCATCTAAACTGCATTTACTAACATCATATGGTTTATTTATCTTATAGTATACTTTCTTTGTATATCTATGTAAGGTTGTGGGATCGTATACATAATCACCCATTTCAATCCATCCATGTCCTGCATCTTCCTCACCATATTTTATTGCTAAAGGTTTAATATTACCTCTAACAAGAATAGCATCTTTTAAAGCAAAAAACATATATAGACTTCTATCATAACATTTACCAGGAGGCAAAGTTGGTTTTAAATATTTAATCCAAAAATAAACTGGAATGCCAGATATAATTGTTCCTTTTAGTCTATTATAAAATTCTTCATCAAAAGGTACTATAGAACCATCTAATACACCTTTTTCAATAAGTAATTTCATACGATAATCTTCTAGGTATTTTCTTAACATAAAAATAACCTCCACTTGGGAGGTTATTATATTACTATTTATTATTTATAGCAAATTACTATTGATTTATAAATTCATTATACCATCTATCGATGTATTCAGTTCTTGCTACTACATTAGTAAGATATTCTTTATATTCTTTTTCGTTAAGTTGTTGTTCTTTTTCTAGTTTAAATTCAACAAACTTCTTTTCCTCAAATAGTTCTTGTAGAAAAGCTTGTAATAAATCTATCTTATAGTTAGTAATATCAGTATTTAATTTATATCTTTGTAGAGTATCATCTATTTTATATTTATCAAAGTCAGTTGATAAATCATAGTATTTAGAGATATCTATATTATTAACATGATAAGATTTAGCTCTATCAATAAGTGTTAATATGTCCTTTTGACAAATGCTTTTCTCTCTATCAATCTCTTCATAAACATTTTGAGAATTCATTTATACAACCTCCTTTTTATGCTACTCTACTTATTTGTTCTGTAGAGTTATCTAACCCATATTCTTCTTCTAATCTATCTCGTTCTAGTCTATACTTTTCAAGTCTAACTATCTTAGCTGCTTCTTCAGCTGGCGAGAATGTATCTTGTCTCTCTAATTGATTTATAGTCATATTTCTAGAAGCTATTTCATCTTCTTTTCTCTTTTCAATATGAGATACATTATCACGAGAATTTTGGTATTTTATTTCAAATACTCTAAGTAATTCATATACATTATCTAATTCATGATGCATAGATAATCCCATTTGTTGTATTCTACTTTTAATATTAAAGAAATCTTCTTTTACCTTTGATAATCTCTTATCAACATCACCAAATGTACGATAGTACTCTGATTTAATATCATTTATTTCATTTTTAATTTCTACTAATTCATTTCTTAATAAAACTTCCATGTCTTCACCATTCTCTCGATATAATTCTAGTTGATTTTCCTTTTTGGCATATCTTATCAGTAATGCTGAATATAACTCTTTAATTAAACTATCATCATTTGATGTACCTTTAATACTTTCTCTTATTAATGATATACGATCATCGTAGGAATGTAATGTATCAAGTGACTTAGCTAATTCAACACCATTTATAACTGTTATTAATGTATGAGAAGTAGTATCAGTATTATCTTTAGAACTATTATCTGTAATAGTTTTAACTTCATCTGGAGATAAGAAAATATACTCATTTGTTACTTCTAGATTTGCACCATTTGAAGTTAAACCAATTTGTTCAACATTTTGTGGTTTTGAATCTACGGAATTATATCTTCTTAATGAATATTGATTATATTTAGTATTAATATATTCATCTAATTCCATACCATCGACTTTAAATTCATCATCAATTTTATTAACAAGTTTACCTAGCATTTGTTCAAATGTTTCATCTTTAATTGATGTTTTAGATATTTCATCAAAGTCATCTTTAACACTACGTAAATCATTTATTATTCTAATTATTTGTTCTATTTTATCCATTCGAGATGGTTTAATATATTCATTAGATAATAATACTCTATAAATACTATCTAGTGATCTATGAAACTCACCAAATGTATAATCTTCATTCATTTTTGTAGAATATTTTCTTAATTCTTCACTTATGTTTATAAAACTATCTTTAGTAGTATTTATATTATCCTTATAAGGAATTCTATTAATAAAGTCTTCAATTATTTCACTTGCTGTCATCTCTGGAGTAACTGTAGGTTTAACTACTTCTGATGCATTAGTAAATAATCCTGCATCAGAGAATGTTTCAACTCTAGCTATTATCTTAGAAGCTATTTCATCTGGACTTTCATCGCCATGTACAATTCCATCTGCAGCAGTTTCAATGAAATACTTAAAGACATATCCCTTGTATGAGCCATATAATAAGTCTTTTGGAATAAATTGTTCAGCTTGTTGGATTAATAATTTCTTATCCATATGACTATCCCCAATCTTAAAAATATTATAGCATAAAAAAACACTTATTTAAAAGTGTTAGTCTAATATTTCTTTTATAATATTATCATCGAAGTCCATATTTTGGTATTCTTCATAATTACCATCTTTATAAATAATGAACTTACCCTTTAATAAATCATTAGAAAAAGGCATATTACTATTAGTCGCCTCTTCAATATTTGCTGTATCAAATGATATTAGTATCTTAGATAAAGTATTAGTATTATTATCAAAGAATTTATTATGCATATCATTTGTAGCTAATACAAATAGAATACCTAGATTATCTAAATTAGATATTATTTTCTTTAGCATTTCATT
>JAIKYM010000081.1 GCA_024683115.1 Bacilli bacterium | reverse complement strand
AAAGAGAATATTTATTTATCTGAGGAAGAAGCAATGAATTCATATGATAAGTTATTAGAACTAAGTTTAATTGAATCTAAGACTGTTACTATAAATGGAGTAATGGATGAAGTAATAAGTACTGATAATATATTTAAATATGCTACTGATGATTTACAAAGAGATATTAAACAAGAAAAGAAGAGTAATATATTTGAAGAATTAGAAAGCGAATTTGGTAGAACTTTTTCACCTATGGAATATGAAGTTATCAATGGATGGTTAAAGAAATATGATGAATCATTAATTCATGAAGCTTTAAAGGAAGCAACATTCTCTAATGCTAAATCTTTAAGATATATGACTAGGGTATTAGAAGCTTGGGCTAACAAAGGTTATAAGAATTCTGAAGATGTACGTGGTGAAAAGAATCTTGATAATACAATGGTTGATTTATTCACATACGATTGGTTAGATGATATCAATGAAGACTGATGAAATCATCCAAATATTTGAAGAGTATATACCTGATCCTAAGTGTTCATTAAATTATAATAAGGATTATGAATTATTAATTGCTACTGTTTTATCTGCTCAATGTACAGATGAAAGAGTTAATCAAGTAACTAAAATATTATTTGATAAGTATGATTTAAAAGGATTAGCTAATGCCAATGTTGATGATATAAAAGATATTATTAGACCATGTGGAAACATGAATAGAAAATCTATTTATATTAAAGAAATAGCTAATAGATTATTAAGTGAACAAAATGGAAGTGTTCCAAATGATAGAGAATATATAGAATCACTTCCAGGAGTAGGTAGAAAGACTTGTAATGTGCTTCTAGCTAACATCTACAATGAGAATGTAATAGCGGTAGATACGCATGTAGAACGTGTATCTAAAAGGCTTGGATTTGCATCTAAAAAAGATGATCCATATAAGATAGAGCAAAAGTTAAATAAAAGATTCAAAGATAAATTAGGTAGATTACATCATCAAATATTATTATTTGGAAGATATTATTGTAAAGCAAAAAATCCTATTTGTGAAGGGTGTAAATTTAAAAATATTTGTAAAAATAAATAATTATATAAAAGTGGTTTTTTAATCACTTTTTTTGTTTACAAAAAAGGTATTAAAAACTATAATAGAAAACAATGTTTTAAATAAGGAGGAAGAACTATGCTTGAGAATCTTAAAGTATTATTATTACAAAAGTTAGTTTTACTTCCTTATCAAGAAGTACGTTTAGACTTAACTACACCTGAATCAAAAGAAATAATAGATTCGGCTGAAAAGTATTATAATAATAAGATAATAATTATAGCATCTTCTTCATCTATTGAAGTAACTGAAGAGATAAAAGAATTACCTAAATATGGAGTAATAGCTAAGATTAAATCTAAGATAGAACTTCCAAATGGTAACTATAGAGTCGTTATATATGGATTAAATAGAGTAGAAGTTAAGGAATACCGTAATGCAGATGGTAACCTTGACTGTACTGTTAAAAGATTATATATCCAAGAAAAAATAACTGATGAAGAAAAGGCTTTAGTTAGAACTTTAAAGAATTTGATATCAGAATATATGGAATCTAATCCAGAAGTTTCCAATGCTGTTACATCAACTATATCTAACATAACTGATTTGGATATGCTAACTGATATTATTACTAATTTCTTACCAATAGATATGAATAAAAAGAGAGAATATATGAATGAATTTGATTATATTCTTAGAGCTAATAATTTAATTAGGGATATAAATGTTGAACTAGAAGTTATTAATATTGAAAATAAAGTTGATGATGAAATTAGAGAAAATATGTCTAAGGAAAATAGGGATTATATTTTAAGACAAAAGATATCTAAATTAAATCAAGAGTTAGGTATTAATATTGATAAACAAAGTGAAATAGCTAGATTAAGTGAAGATATTGAATCACTTGGATTAAATGAAAAAACTAGAAATAAGTTATTAAATGAAGTAAGAAGATATTCTTATACATCTGAAAATAATCCTGATTCTAATGTTATTCGTGCATATCTAGATACTGTATTATCATTACCTTGGAATAAGTATTCTAAAGATGAATTAGATCTTAAAAAGGTTAAAAAGAATTTAGATAAATCTCACTTTGGTTTTGAAGAAGTTAAGAATAGAATATTGGAATTTATTGCTATTAAGAAGAATACTAAAGATATTAATTCTCCTATTTTATGTTTAGTTGGTCCACCTGGAACAGGTAAGACAACTTTCTCAATTTGTTTAGCTGAAGTATTAAATAGAGAATTTATTAAAATAAGTTTAGGTGGATTATCTGATTCTGCTGAATTAACTGGACACAGAAGAACATACCTAGGTGCATCACCCGGTAAAATTATTCAAGGGTTATCTAAATGTGGTACATCAAATCCTGTTATTTTATTAGATGAAGTAGATAAGATAGTTAAAGATTACCATGGGGATCCATCTGCTATATTACTAGATATATTAGATGCAACTTTAAATAAAGAATTTGTTGATAATTATATTGAGGAACCTTTTGATTTATCTAAAGTATTATTTGTTCTTACTGCAAATGATATTAAAAATATTCCTGATACTTTAAGAGATAGATTAGAAATAATTGAAATAAATTCTTATACAGATGAAGAAAAAGTTAATATAGCTAAGAAATATATTCTTCCTCGTATTATTGAAGAATATAATATGCCTAAGATTAAAATAAGTGAAGAAGTATTATCATTTATTGTTCACAATTACACTAAAGAACCTGGTGTAAGAGAGTTAGAAAGATTATTAAGAAAGATATGTAGAAACTTAATTTTAAATGATGATTATAAGGTTATAAATATTGAAACAGTTTATTCAATATTAGGTTCAAATATGTATAATAGAAGAATGAATAAATCATCTTATGTTGGTGATGTTTATTCATTAGGAGTTACTCCAAATGGTGGTGTAATTGTTCCTTTTGAAGCTATTTATACTCATAGTGATAAAAACATAAAAGTAATAGGAAATGTAGCTGATTCTGTTCAAGAGACAACTGAAATAGCTTATAATTATCTACTTTCTAATGCTAAGAAATATGGTATTGATTCTAAGAACATAAATAATAATTCTATAATAATAAATGCATTAAATTATAATATTAAAAAGGATGGAACTTCAGGTGGTATTGCTATTACAACAGCTATAATCTCATTACTACTTGGTAAAGAAGTTTCTAATGATATTTGTTTTTCTGGAGAGATAAGTCTACATGGTGATATTTATCCAATAGGTGGAGTTAAAGAAAAATTAATAGGCGCTTACAATGCAGGTTATAAAAAAGTATATTTACCTTTAGATAATGAAGGTGATGTATCGATTGTACCAGATGAAATTAAGAAGAAATTAGATATTAAATTTGTATCAAATTATGAAGAAATATTTAATGATTTATTTAAAAAAGCAAAGAAAGATTAAAAAAATATCTCATATAAAATATGAGATGTTTTTTTATTGTAAACCTGTTTGTTATTTCCATTTTTTATTGTATTAACTGACCAATTATTCTATAATTATTATTAGAATAGGAGGGAATAAATATGAAGAAAAATGGCTTTATAGCAACTAGTTTATTGTATGCTTTTTTCTTAGTATTTATTTCTTTATTTATCGTTCTTTTATTAAATTTTTTACATAATAGAGTATTAATAGCTAAGATTAATGAAAATGTTAGAGAGAATCTAACTGGTATAAACAATAGAAAAATATCTGATATGAATATTGGAGATTTTGTTAAGTGGAAAAATTTTAATCCAACTGCAAAGACTAATCCTATGAGTGAAAATGGTACTTGGATTGTAGCTAAAATTGATGTTGAAGGTAATCAAAAAACATATTATTTGTTAAGTGATTTATTAACGTCTGTACCATCTGTTAGGGTATCTTTAGCGTCTGATAATGGACTAACTGTACCTCATCCAATGAGTGTATCTGTATTTAATGAATTAAATGCTCAAGGTGGATATGTATCTTCTTTAAAGTATTATGAAAATCATCCAACTGGCATGACTATTGATATTGTTAATGCTGAATTATTAGAAGAAATAAGTAGATCTGAAACTATTGATAATAAGATTAAAAGAACTATTTTTAATAGTGGAGAAGATTATATTATAAAAATGGATAATAAGTATACTGGAAATGGATATTATACTCCTTTTAACTATGATGAAGGATCTATGAATTCTTATTATT
>JAIKYM010000034.1 GCA_024683115.1 Bacilli bacterium | reverse complement strand
GATAATAGGAGTATATATTTTAAACTTATTGTATGTAATTAAATGTTATATTAAGAAATAGTAGCGAATTGATATTCGCTTTTATTTTTGACTAAAAAACATATATAGTATATAATACATAACCAATCAGAGGGGTTTGGTTATGAAATATATTTATAGAAAGACTTATAAGATAAGTTTTAATAATTCTATATTTCAAGTGTTAGTAAGAAATGATAAAAAGGTAGGATTTTTAAAACTTAATAAAGCTAATAGTGATGAAGTGTATTCATTACCTAGTGCATTTGAATTTTTACATTTAGCATCTGTTGTTAATACTAATAATAAGATCAAATTTTAAAAGGACAGTCAATGTTCTTTTATTTTACAAAAAAGTTACATTTTCAATTGTAAAAAGAACGTATATATGATATGTTTTATTAAGGTGAGACTTATGGCAACTAAAAAATACGATGCTGATTCCATTAAAATATTAGAAGGCCTAGAAGCTGTTCGTAAAAGACCTGGTATGTATATCGGATCTACAGATAAAAAAGGCTTACATCATTTAGCTTGGGAAATAATCGATAATGGTATAGATGAAATCATCAATGGATATGGTAATACCATTAAAATTATCATGAATAAAGATGGTTCTTTAACTATTGCCGACAATGGACGTGGTGTACCAATTGGTATGCATGCCTCAGGTAAAACTACTCCTGAAGTAGTATATACAATACTACATGCTGGTGGTAAGTTTGAAGAAGGTAACTATAAAGTCTCAGGTGGATTACATGGAGTTGGTGCATCTGTTGTTAATGCGTTATCTGATTGGATGGATGTAATAATATATACAGATGGTAAAATATCTGAAATTAAATTTAAAAATGGTGGAGAGTTAGATAAACCTCTTAAGACTGTTGGTACTGCCAAACATACTGGTACTATTGTAACTTTCATGCCTAATTATAATATATTTAAAAATTGTAGTTTCAGTTTCACAACACTTTGTGAAAGAATGCAAGAAAGTGCTTTCTTACTTCCAAGACTTACTGTTGAACTAGAAGATAGAACAGATGATGAAGTAAAAAAAGAAAGATATCATTATGATGATGGTTTAGTTGCATTCGTTAAATATATGAATGAAGATAAAAAAGAAATATCTAATATAATGCATGTTAATGGTAACAAAGGTGGCATTAATGTAGATATAGCTATTCAATATACAGATTCTTATAGTGAAACTATTGAATCGTTTGTTAATAATGTTAAGACACCAGATGGTGGATCACATGAAGTTGGATTTAAGACAGCTATTACCAAGTTATTTAATGAATATGCTCGTGATAATGGTTTCTTAAAATCTAAAGATACAAACTTTGAAGGATCAGATACAAGAGAAGGCTTAACTGCAATTATTAACTTACAAATACCTGAAGAGTTATTACAATTCGAAGGACAAACAAAAGGAAAACTTGGAACTCCTGAAGCTAAGAAGGTTGTTGAAGATATAGTTTATGATAATTTGAAATATTATTTGCAAGAACATAAAACTGAAGCAACAGCTATCATGGAAAAAATGATGGGCTCGCGTGTTGCAAGAGAAGCTGCAAGAAAAGCAAGAGATGAAGCTAGACTTGGCAAGACTAAAAAGAAAGATCAAGCAAGTTTATCTGATAAATTAACACCACCTCAAGCTAAGAATGGTAAAGTTAATGAATTATTCATAGTTGAGGGTACTTCTGCCGGTGGATCTGCTAAACAAGCAAGAGATAGAAAATATCAAGGAGTACTTCCTTTAAGAGGTAAAGTATTAAATACTGAAAAAGCCTCCTTAGCAGATGCTTATAAAAATGAAGAATTAAATACACTTATACATTGTATAGGTGGTGGTGTAGGTTCAGACTTTGATTGTAAATCTATTAACTATGATAAAGTTATAATCATGACCGATGCCGATGATGATGGATGTCATATCCAATGTTTATTATTAACATTCTTCTATAGATTTATGAAACCTTTAATTGAGGAAGGACATTTATATATAGCAATGCCTCCTTTATTTAAGGTTACATTACCTAGTAAAGAATTCCATTATTTCTATACAAATGAAGATTACAAAGAATATGTACAAGGTAAATCTAATTATACTGTACAAAGATACAAAGGTTTAGGTGAGATGAATCCTGAACCATTAAGAGTTACTACTATGGATCCAAAAACAAGAAACTTAATTAAGGTAAATATAAATGATGCGTTACTTGCTGAAAAGAGAGTAGCAGTTCTTATGGGAGACTCAGTAGAACCTCGTAAAGAATGGATAAATGAGAATGTTGATTTCTCATTAGAAGATGATTTTAAGATATAGTTTTTACTATATCTTTTTTGTATATAAAAAAATAATATCTTATGATGTATTGCATTTATATTATTGATTACTTATAATTAAATTATAATAGGAGGAACGATATGGGGAAAAAATTGTGTAAGGTTTTAAATTTATGTTTAATCTTATCTTTAATGGCACATATATTTATGCCACTTACAGTATTAGCACAAGTAGCTGATATTGTATTAAAATTTAGTGTTGAAGACACTAATAGATATACTTTAGCCACAGGTAATGGTGGAAAAGGTGTACAAGTAAATAATGTTGGTGCTGAAGGCGGAACATTTATTGTTATAAGAAATGGAGAAGCTGATATTACAGCAGAAGCTGATTATTCATGTACTACATCAGTGTGTACTGTAACTGTACATAATCGTGAAAATGTACGTCTTGAATATGCGTTTGATATGATTGATTTAACTTATGGAAATCCTGAGGCTGTTGTAAATAACAATACTGTTATTTCTGCAAGTACAGATTTTGATATTAAACAACATATTAACAACAATAATAACAACAATAACAATAATAATAATAATAATGAACCACATTTTGATGGAAAGGCTTATTTAATTTGGTCTTGTAAAAATGGTGGTGTATGTTATAAACATTTTGATAACATACCTAACTTTGATGATGGTAATAGTACATTCTATCCAGCATCAGGAGTAAAAAGTGAAACTAATAATGAAGTATTTGATGTTAATGCTAAATATAAATTCTTCTCAACTGATGCTAAATTTGACGCATGGGTAACTGCTTATAAAGCATATAAGGGAATTTCTACAATTACTTGGAGTGAAGTTGATCCTAAAGATATTATTGGTGATCCAGTAGATATGAGACAATATGAAGAAGAAGCTGAAACTTCGAATTATTGTACTAAAGATGGAAAAACTAGAGAAGAATTTGAAGAGTGTGTTAATGATTTTGCTGCAACTCGAAAAGGTGTATGGGTAGCAAGAGCACAATTAAAACCTGTAGGAGAACCTACATATAACAATTCATATGTTTCATATGGTGATAGAAACTTTAAAGTAGTTATTTATAATGATGATTACAAAGGTGTATCAATTGGTAGTTTAGATGATTTATCTTATTATCCAGCTGAATGGGCTAATCCATTTATTAAAAGAGATCAATATGATATTTCAGGAACAACTAAAGACAATCCAACTGGCATTGATACAATATTACTAGAAAAAACAGTTAATATTAAAGTATTAGGTTACAATGGATTCAACATTACTAAACTTGAAGCATTAGATGTACCTGCAACTGCTGTTAAAATTCAAAAAGTAGATAATGAATGGAAATTAACATTTAGTTCAAATTACTATGATCAAGTAGTATTTAAAGCAACTGATTCAAATGGTGGAGAATCTTACTTTATGATTAAGAGATATACTATAGATGGATATTTCATTAATAGAGATAATAAGCCATATTTAAATGCTGATTTCTATTTTGATAAGAATAAATCTTATAGTGATTTTGAATTAACTGCTAAGATTTATTATAAAGATGGCTCAACAAAGAGAGTAAAATTAGTAGCATCAAAAGGAATTGATGATGGACTAGGAAACATTGCAGATGTATATGAAGTAGATGAATCAGTTTCATCAGATCCAAATGTACCTACTGGTAAAGGATTAAAGAAAGCTTCATTCCGTTATGAATTAAATGATGGTGAAGATAGACAAATTAAAAAGATTTATTTAAATGCAGAATATAAAGGAAGTACTGATACAACTTATGCTGGTGCATTTACTGGATCAGGCGAAGGTGTTTTAGCAAACATCTATACAGGGGAGGAATAATATGAAAAAACTTGGTTTATTAATTATTGGATTATTCTTATTCCCAGTTATAGCTAATGCTGCTGTATCACCTGATGTAGAAAGTGTAACTGCTACTGCTGATGGTACAACTATTAATTATTCAGGAACAACTGTTGGTGGTTCAACAGCTGTTAAATGTAAGCTATATAATAGCAATGATGAAGAATTAGATGATTTCTCAACTTCAGTTGATGAAGATGCATTCAGTGGTAATTTTACTGCAGATTCAAATGGTGAATATGAAGTAAGATGTGCTAACTATGAAGGTGGAATTGTTAAAGGTGCTACAGTTACAATTGATACTATAGCTGAAGCTCAATCAAACCCACCAACAGGTGATTCAATCTATACATATGGTATTATTGCTGGTATTGCATTAATCGGTATAGGTATAGTTGTTGTTATATTAACTAAGAAGAAAAAATAATAACATTAAAAAAGATAGAACAATCTATCTTTTTTTTTGTTTATATGATATCATTAATTATGATAATAATAGGGTTAAAAGGTGATACGTATGCCATTACAAGAACATTTTAAAATTGATATGAAAAAAGTTTTACCAAATCCTCAATCAGTAATTAAAGGTAAGACGTATAGAATAACTATATTAAGTCCTTTACTTATTAGATTTGAATATTCAACTAATGGTGAATTTGAGGATAGACCAACAGAATTAGTAGCTAATCGTAACTTCCCAGTTGTTCAATTTGAGAAGAAAGAGGATACTAAGTATTTAACTGTTAAAACTGACTATTTCACAATTACATATTTAAAAGAACAATCTTACATAGGTTCAAAAGTATCACCAGATCAAAACTTAAGAGTTGAACTTAATGACACTGATAAATACTGGTATATGAACCATCCAGAAGTAAGAAACTTTGGTGGAACAACATATATGCTAGATGGAGCAGATGGTAAAGCTAAGTTTGGTAAAGGTTTATATTCTACAGATGGTTTTACTTCTATCGATGATTCAAATTCTTTAATCTATAATGCAGATGGTTCTTTAGGTAAAAGAACTGATAAAAGAATAGATGTATATGTATTCATGTATAAGAGAGACTTTGGTGCAGCTTTAAGAGATTATTTTACACTAACAGGTTTCCCTGCATTAGTTCCACGTTATTCATTAGGGGTTTGGTGGAATAGAAATATTGAATATAATTCTAAAGGAATTGAAAAGTTAGTATTCCAATTTAACAAGTATAAAATTCCTATTTCAATTTTTATGCTTGGTGACTCATGGCATAGAGTAAATGGTAGAATGCAATCAGGATTATCATTTAATCTAGATTTAATTAAGAAACCAAAAAGAGTAGCTGACTTCTTACATAGTAAGAATATTAGATTCTCTGTAAAAATAAATCCTATGGAAGGAATATCAAATAAAGAAGATTATTTCTTACCATTTAAAAAAGCATCAGGATTACAAGAAAATAAACAAGGTATACTTCCATTTAATGTCTTTAATCCAAATACAGTAGGAGCATACTTCGATTATTTAATCCATCCACTTATGAATTATGGTGTTGATTTCTTCTGGATAGATTATAATAATCCAGATGATTTAGCGTCACTTAGAGCTTTAACTTCATATCATTTTAATGATTTTAAACAAATCTTAAATAGACGTGGAATAGTATTAGCTAGAAGTGCTGGTGTAGCTCAACATAAATATCCAATTATTTATACTGGACAAACTCAAGTATCTTGGAAAAACTTAGATATGATGCCTCAATTTAATTCAACAGCATCTAACATAGGTTTATCTTGGATATCTAATGATATAGGTGGATATACAGGTGGTATGGAAGACCCAGAGTTATATGCAAGATTTGTACAATTCGGATGTTTCTCACCAATATTAAGATTATCTGCTGATGAAGGTAAGTATTATAAGAGAGAACCATGGAGATGGGATATTACTACATCTTCTATAGTTACTCAATATTTAAGATTAAGACATTCGCTTATACCATATTTATATAGTGAAGCTTATAGATACTCAAGATCAGGTTTACCTCTAGTACAACCATTGTATTATAAGTATCCTGAAATATTTGATGAACCTTTATATAAGAATGAATATTACTTTGGTTCTAACTTATTAGTTGCTCCTATAACAACTAAACAAGATCCAATCATGGAAAGAACTGTACAAAGACTATATTTACCAGAAGGTGTATGGTATGACTTTACTAATGGTAAACGTTACAATGGTGGTAGACGTTATACTACATTCTATAAAAGAGAAGACTATCCAGTATTTGCTAAACAAGGAACAATTATTCCAATGGCAATACTAGATGAAAAGAACTTAAATGATACAAAACCTCCAAAGAATATGGAAATACAAGTATTCCCTGGAGCATCATCAACATATGAGATGTATGAAGACGACGGAATATCATCTTTATTCGAAAAAGGATATTTTATTGTTACAGATATAGATTATGCATATCAAAAGAATAACTTTACTGTAGCTATTAGACCTATAGCTGGTAAATCTGGTATTATTCCTGATTATCGTGCATATAGAATTAGATTTAGAAATACTAAGGAACCTGATGATGTTGTAGTTCATTGTGGAACTGAAAAAGTAAAAGGTATTAATACTTATATAGATGATAATGATTTCGTAGTTGAATTACCATCTTTATCTACAATTAAACAAATAACAATTAATTGTAAGGGTAAAGATATTGAATTTGATGCATTACGTATCGTTAATGATGATATTGAATCTATCTTAAATGACTTACCAATTGAAACCAAGTTAAAAGAAAAAATTGGTGCTGTTATCTTAAGTGATTCTGAAATTAAACATAAACGTATTGAAGTACGTAAATTAGGTAGACAAGGCGTACCTAATAAATATATTAACTTATTCATAAAACTTCTTGAATATATGGCAGAAGTTTAGTATAATCGTTTGTAAGCAAATGAGGAAAAGGTAGTAATAAATGAAAATACCTAAAGAGAGTTCACGGTTGGTGTAAGTGAATGGTTAAGTAATTTATGAATTAGGTTTCTGATGTGGATGGTTTAATACCTTTATCATTGTAATAAGAAGTAATTAAGGTGGTACCACGATATTCTCGTCCTTTGGAGATATCGTGGCCTTTTTTATTTAGAAAGAAGGAAAATATATGGAAATTGAAGAAACAAGAAAGATTGAAAAAAAATGGCAAGATTATTGGGAAAAGAATAAAACATTTAAAACTGATGTTTGGGATTTTTCTAAGCCTAAATTTTATGCGTTAGATATGTTTCCATATCCATCTGGTGTAGGACTTCATGCAGGACATCCAGAAGGATATACAGCAACAGATATAGTATCACGTATGAAAAGAATGCAAGGATACAATGTATTACATCCAATGGGATATGATTCATTTGGTTTACCTGCTGAACAATATGCTGTTCAAACTGGTAATCATCCCGCAGGATTTACAGAAAAGAATATTGAAACATTCTCTAAACAATTAAAAGAATTAGGTTTTGATTATGATTGGGATAGATGTATAGCTACATCAGATCCTTCATACTATAAATGGACTCAATGGATTTTTAAACAATTATATAAAGATGGATATGCAAAATATGTAGATATGCCAGTTAACTGGTGTGAAGAATTAGGTACAGTATTATCTAATGATGAAGTAATTGATGGAAAATCAGAACGTGGTGGATTCCCAGTTGTTCGTAAGAATATGAAACAACTTTGTATTGATCAACCTAAGTTCGCTGAAAGATTACTTGAAGGATTAGATGAACTTGATTGGCCTGTTTCAACAAAAGAAATGCAAAAGAATTGGATAGGTAAATCAACTGGTGTTGAAATGGATGTTGACATTGCTGGTGGTGGTAAATTTTCAATATTTACTACATGTATTGAAACAGTATATGGTATTACATTCTTTGTTATTGCTCCAGATGGAAAACTAATCCAAGAATTAATGGATAGAGTAGAAAATAAAGAAGAAGTACAAGCTTATATAGATGAAACAGCTAAGAAGTCTGCTATGGATAGAACTGAATTAAATAAAGGTAAATCTGGTGTAGAAGTTAAAGGTGTTAAAGCTATTAATCCTATTAATGGAGAAGAAGTACCTATCTTCTTAGGTGATTTCGTATTAGGTGATTATGGAACAGGTGCAGTTATGGCAGTTCCAGCACATGATCAAAGAGACTTTGAATATGCTAAAGAACATAACCTAGAAATAATTGAAGTTATTGAAGGTGGAAATATTGCTGAACAAGCATTTGAAAAATATGATTACCTTGGAAAAGGGTGCAAGTTAGTTAATTCTGAAGAATTCACTGGATTAACAGTTGAAGAAGCTAAAGAAGTTATAACTGATAAATTAGTTAATGAAGGAATTGCTAGAAAAACAATTAATTATAAATTTAGAGAGTGGATATTTGCTCGTCAAAGATATTGGGGAGAACCTGTTCCAATTGTTCATTGTGATGATGGAACAAATTATGTATTACCAGATGAAGAATTACCACTTGAACTTCCAGTACTTGATGATTATCAAGGTCATAATGGAAAAGCTCCACTTGAAAATGCTGTAGAGTGGAAACAATATGATAAAAATGGAGTTAAAGGTATAAGAGAAACTTCTACAATGCCTGGTTCTGCTGGATCATCTTGGTATTTCTTAAGATATATTGATCCTCATAATGATGAAGAATTTGCTAATCAAGAATTACTTAAACATTGGATGCCAGTAGACTTATATATAGGTGGACCTGAACATGCTGTTGGACACTTAATGTATTCAAGAATTTGGAATAACTTCTTATATGATAAAGGATTATCTCCAGTTAAAGAACCATTTAAAAAGCTTGTTCATCAAGGAATGATTTTAGGTTCAAATGGTATTAAGATGGGAAAACGTTTCCCAGAGTTCGTAGTTAATCCGTCTGATGTTGTTAATCAATATGGTGCAGATACTTTAAGATTATATGAAATGTTTATGGGACCACTTGAAGCTTCTAAACCTTGGAGTAATCAAGGTGTTGAAGGTGCTCGTAAATTCTTAGATAGAGTTTGGAGAGCAGTTGTTGAAGATGGTAAAGTAAAAGATGAAGAAAACAAGAATCTTGAAGTACCATATAACAAGATGGTTAAGAAAGTAACAAATGACTTTGAAGCATTAGGATTCAATACAGCTATTTCTGAAATGATGGTATTTATAAATGCTGTTTATAAAGAAGATGTATTCCCTAAAGAATATGCTGAAGGTTTTGTTAAATTATTAAATCCAATTGCTCCACATATCACTGAAGAAATGTGGGAAAGATTAGGACACACTGAAACTATAGCTTATGAAGCTTGGCCAACTTACGATGAATCTAAGACAATAGATGATACTATTTCAATTGGTGTACAAGTAAATGGTAAATTAAGAGGTACTATTGAAATATCTCAAGATGAAGCTGAAGATTCAATTAAAGAAAAAGCTTTAGCACATGAAAATGTAGTTAAATTTACTGAAGGAAAAGAAATAGTAAAGGTTATTGTTATTAAAGGTAAAATAGTTAACATAGTTATCAAGGGATAGAGTC
>JAIKYM010000138.1 GCA_024683115.1 Bacilli bacterium | reverse complement strand
TATTTCTTTAATAAATACATCTTGTCTAGGAACATATACATTCTTATTATTATATTTGAATATAATAAGTATGTATATGTTCCTAGACAAGATGTATTTATTAAAGAAATAAATGTTGATGAGAATAAAATAGTATTCAATGATAATATAAGAGGTTTACTATGAAAATAAGTATATTAACTTTATTTCCTGAAATGTTTGATGGTTTTATAAATACATCTATTATAAAAAGAGCTATTGAGAATAAAAAAGTAGAAATCGAATTAATTAATTTTAGAGAATATACAAATGATCCACATGGTAAAGTAGATGATACACCATATGGTGGTGGAGCAGGAATGGTTCTTTCCTGTCAACCAATATTTGACTGTGTAGAAAAAATTAAAACTAAAGATTCTAAAGTAATATTATTAACTCCATCTGGTAAACAATATAAACAAAAGATGGCTTATGATTTATCTAATGAAAAACATCTCATTATTATATGTGGCCATTATGAAGGATTTGATGATAGAATTGAATCTCTTGCTGATTATTTAATATCAATAGGAGATTATGTATTAACTGGTGGTGAAGTTCCATCTATGGTATTAGCTGATTCTATTATTAGATTAATACCAGGAGTAATAAATGAAAGAAGTCATATAGAAGATTCATTTAATGAAAATTACTTATTAGATTACCCAACATACACTAAACCAGATGACTTTAGAGGTATGAAAGTCCCTGAAGTATTATTATCAGGTAATCACCAAAAAATAAATGAATGGCGTTATAATGAATCAGTTAAAAGAACAAAGGAAAGAAGACCAGACTTACTAGATTAGGAGGTGCATATATATGTATATTATTAAGAAAACAAAACACGATTCCAGTATAGAGTATATGGAATATGACGATCCAGCATACGAAGTTAAATTGGATATTAATAAATTTGCTATTAATAATTTATACGTATATGATAAAAAATACTTACCTAAATCACATAATTTACTACCATTTGAATATGTTTTTGCTGAACTAGCAAATCATGTATTTGGATATATTTATTCAGATGAAGATGATGATGATTCTGATACTACTTTTTCTACCTTATTAGGAGAAGTTGAAAAAGCAAATGCTATGTTAGAAAGTCAATATAAAGAATTCTTAAAAAGACAAGAATATTATACTTATCTAGATAAAATATCTTTCTTAAAAGAAGAGTTATATAACAAACTAGAAATTAATAAATATAATCGTAATATAAATAGCCTAATTAGTGGGAAATCAAGGTAATTTAACCTTGATTTACATTTTTTATTACTATATAATACTAAATAGAAAGAAGTGGGATACATGAAAAATGTACATGAAATAACAATCACTGTTGAAGGTCAAGATTGGACTAAAGCAATTGATAAAGCATTTAACAAAAAGAAAAATGAAGTTAAGATTCCAGGATTTAGAAAAGGAACAGTAACTAAAGAAATTTATATAAAGAAAATGGGTATTGAATCATTATTTATTGATGCTTCTGATATAGCTATTGAAGATGCATATGTAAAAGCATTAAAAGATTCAAAATTAGAACCAGTATGTGAACCATCTGTTTCAATTGAAAAGATTGATAAAGAAGAAATTACATATAAATTTACTATTATTACTAAGCCTGAAATTAAACTTGGTAAATACACTAAATTAGGTGTTAAGAAAGAAAAAGTAGAAGTTTCTAAAGAAGAAATTAATGAAGAAGTAGAAAAACTAAGAAATAATATGGCTGAAGTAATCAATAAAGAAAACGGAGAAATCGTAAATGGTAATATTGCTGTAATTGATTTTGAAGGATTTGTTGATGGAAAACCATTAGATGGTGGAAAAGGAACTGACTATAGTCTTGAAATTGGTTCTAACTCATTTATTCCTGGATTCGAAGAAGGATTATTAGGATTAAAGGTTGGAGAAACTAAAGAATTAAACTTAAAGTTTCCTAAAGATTATGTTGAACATTTAAAAGGAAAAGATGTTAAGTTTAATGTAACTATTAAAGAAATTAAGGAAAGAAGTATTCCTGAATTAGATAAAGATTTCTTTGAAGATCTTGGAATTAAAGATGTTACTGATAAAAAGTCTTTAGAAGAACATATTAAACATGAAATTGAAGAAAAGAAAAATGATGAAGTAGAAAATAAATATATTGATGAATTATTACATAAAGCAACTGATAACATGAAAGTTGAATTAAATGAAGAAATAATTCATGGTGAAATTCATAGAATGGTACATCAATACCAAGATGAATTAAGATATCAAGGTGCTTCATTAGAACAATACTTCAAGATGACTGGTACAACTATGGAAGATCTTGAAAATATGATGAAACCTCAAGCTGAAGCTAGACTAAAAACTAGATATTTACTTGAATCTATAGTTGAAGAAGAAAAGATTAAAGTAGATAAAAAAGAAGTTAAAGAAGAAATCAAGAAGAACGCTGAAAAATATGGTATGAAAGAAGAAGAATTCTTAGATGCTGTAGGTGGCGAAGACGCTATTGAATATGACTTAAAGATGCATAAAGCATTAGATATAATTAAAGAAGCTTAATTGCTTCTTTTTTATTTGTATCAATGTAGTGTAAAACATTATTAATAACTTTTATCAAATATTAAAAGAACATAGGGAAAAAGAAAATAATAAAAGACTTTTAATAAAATAAAAGTCTTTTTATTTTCAATTAATTCCTAATATTATATAATAAATATAGGTGTTATATATGGAAGATATAAATATAAAATCCCAAAAAGAATTATTTGTAAGAATTAAACCGGCTCTTAGATGTAAAAAACATGAACTAATGGCACAAGGTATTAATTATATTACAGAAATAGATATATGGAATTATAACAAAAATAATATATGGATTAATAAAAATGGTTTGACTTTAGCTGAAATAGTAAATGGGATATTAAATACACCTAACCAAGAATATGAAAAATATGTAATAAAAAAAATAAATGCAAAAGAAGATGTGATATAAAATGGAAGATAATCGTTTATACAACAATTTAATGAGTTTATGCAATGAGAATGATTATACTAATGAGGAAATAGATTTAATAAATAAAGCTTATAATTTTGCTTTAAAACAACATAAAGGCATGACACGTAAAAATGGTGAAGATTATATAGTTCACCCACTAAATGTAGCAATAATAGTTGCAGATTTAAAGGTAGATGCCATAACAGTTGTAGCTGCATTAGTACATGAAACAATCATGCATGGTTCATCAAATTTAGAAGAATTAAAAGAACAATTTGGTGATGAAGTATCAAGTATAGTTGAATCATTAACTAAAGTAAATAAACTGCATTTGGTAGATGATTCAGAGTCATCATCAATATATATAAGAAAAATACTTGTAGCTTTATCTGAAGATGTTAGAGTATTAATACTAAAACTTGCTGGTAGAGTACATAACATGCGAACTATTGAAGGATTACCACCCGAATTACAAAAGAATAAAGCTCGTGAAACTGAAAATGTATTAATTCCTATAGCTCATAGATTAGGTATTAATAAAATTAAAGCTGAGTTAGAGGATTTATCATTTAAAGTATTAAGACCAGATATTTATAATCAAATTGAATCCGAATTACCAGAGAATAGAGCAGATTTAAATATTCAACTTAATTCAATGATGGATGATATTTCAAATTTATTAGAAGATGAAGGTATAAAAAACTTCTCAATTAAATGTAGAGTTAAGTCAGTATCATCTATTTCAAATAAACTTACAAATGGTCATACATGGAGCAATATATATGATATTTTAGGTATTAGAATTATATGTAATACCGTACCTGAATGTTATTTGATTATTGGTTTAATACATTCAAAATATAGACCAATTCCGAAGAGATTTAAAGATTATATAGCTATGCCTAAAGGTAATTCATATCAATCATTACATACAGGTATTTATGGAGTAAATAATTATCCTGTAGAAATTCAAGTAAGAACAAATGAAATGAATGAAATTGCAGAACATGGTATTGCTTCTCACTGGTCTTATAAAGAACACGGAACTAAGATGGCTCAATCTGTTATGGAACAAAAACTTCAAATGTTTAGAAATGCAATTGTAGCGTCTGAAGATGAAGATGATGAATCATTTGAATCTAATTTAAATAATGAAATACTTGCTAAGATGATATATGTTAATACTCCTAAAGGTGATGTTGTTGAATTACCTAAAGGATCTACTCCAGTTGACTTCGCATATAGAATTCACTCTAGAGTAGGTGATACATGTATTGGTGCTAACGTAAATAATTCTATTGTTACACTTGATTATGAACTTCAAGATGGTGATGTTGTGTCAATTAGAACTGATGCAAACTCAACTCCTAATAAAGATTGGTTAAACTTTGTTAAGACTACACAAGCTAAAACAAAGATTAAATCATTCTTCTCAAAACAAGATAGAGAAGAGTACATAGCTCGTGGTGAAGAACTATTAGAAAGAGAATTAAGAAAACAAAAGATATCTATAAGCGATGCATTAACTGATGAACATAAAGAAAAAATAATGGAAGATCTTAATGTATCTACGTTTGATGAAGTATTATTACAAATTGGTTCTTTAAGATATACACCAACATATATAATTAATCTATTATACAATGATAAAGAAAACGTTGAAGATGTATTATTAGATAAAATAATAAATAATAATACAAATATAGAGACTAATTATAAAGCAGATATTATAGTATCAGGTAATGATGATATCTTAGTTAATCTTGCTTCTTGCTGTAAACCTGTATATGGTGATGATATAATTGGTTACATAACTAAAGGACATGGCATAACAGTACATAGAAAAGATTGTATAAATATTAAAGATATAGATGAAAGATTAATCGATGTAGAATGGAATAATTCACGTGAATCCGCAGAGGATAAGAAATATTCTGCTAGACTTATAATATATACAAATGGTATTAGTAATAAATTATTAGATATAGTAACAATAGCATCTCAAGATAATATATCTATTGCTAATGTATCTGAAGTAAATGGTAATAACACTTCATACTATGATATTTTAGTAAGAGTTCCTAACAATGAAATACTTAAGAAATTCATAAATGATATTAGTGCTATTAAATTTGTTACAGATATAAGGAGAATATAATATGAAAGTTGTAGTACAAAGATCATTAAAATCATCAGTGACTGTAGATGGCAAAGTAGTGAATAAAATTGATTCTGGATTAATGTTATTAGTTGGTATTAATATTGAAGATACTTCTAAAGATGTTGATTGGATGGTAAATAAAGTACTTAACCTAAGAATATTTGATGATGAAAATGGTGTAATGAATAAATCTATTTTAGATGTTGGTGGTGAAATACTTTCAATATCTCAATTCACTTTACAAGCTGAAACTAAGAAAGGTAATAGACCTTCATACATTAATGCAATGAAAGGTGAAGAAGCTAATATATTATATGAAGAGTTCAATGCAAAATTAAATAAACATATAAAAACATATCCAGGAATCTTTGGTGCGGATATGTTAATTGATATTCAAAACGTTGGACCTACAACTATAATATTAGATAGTAAATAAAAACAGGATTAACTCCTGTTTTTTACTTTGTCATATAAAGCTCTAGCATGTTTATATCCATCATCCATGAAAGTAATATCCATTTTATTTAAATTATCAATAATACCCCTAGTATCATTTTTCTTAAAATATTTTACTTTATTATATAAGTCTATTGCATTATATCCTTTAGAATCTAAATCCAATAACATTAAATAACATAATAAATCATTACATTTATTAAAACCATAAACATGGCATAAATCTTTAGTTTCTTCTTCATCGAAAATCCAATCTCTTCCTAGTTCTTCTTTATACTTACTTTTAACTATATCCATATCAAATGAATTTTCTAAACAAGTACCAAATAATAAATCATTAAGATATAAATCATAAGAATCACTTAAAGCGGATCTAAAATCGAATTCATCTATTTCATTAGCATATTCTTCTAAACCATTATTTTGTAAATATTTAGTTGCTAATAAATTTCCTAATCTTCCTTCCAATTCACCAAAATATAAACCTCGTCCTCTTCTATAACCTAAAAATTTATTAAAATATGCATGCATTACCTCATGTATTAAAGTTTGGAAATCAATCCAACAATTATCTTTCATTATAGCTACATAACTTTGCTTTAGATTTCTTAAATAGAATGTAACTCCATATAATTTAGAATCTAAACCAACAAAATTAGCACCATTTAAAATATGTAATAAATGATTTTCGTTATTTACAAGTTCTTTATAAAAATCAATCAATTTATCATCATGTAATTCACTTATACAATCTAAACCTAATAATAATAAATCTTTATTAGGTATTTTAAATGTAGATAATATATTTTTAGCTTCATAAAAACTACCATCTTGATCAATTTGAAATAAATATAACAAACTATCTAACATTCTTTCAGAATAGTTTTCTAAGCCATACAAGAATCTTGTATATGCCAAATTAAAATCAAATTTTTCGTCGACTGGCATAATATCAACATAATCTAAATCAATATCATCACTTAATATACCAAGCATTTCATTTATATTAGAAATATCATCTAAATTTTTTTTACTTTTAACTTTAGATAACTCATTTTTTAATTTAATTAAATCTCTTTTCTTCCAATAATATCTCATTGTTATCACCTAATGAAACAGTCCTTGCAGCTTCCATATAGGCTCTAAATAGTCCACCAGCACCAAGTTTTGTTCCCCCAAAATATCTTACTACTACTATTAATACATTATCTAGTTTCTTATTCTCAATTATATTATAAATAGGCATACCTGCTGTATTGTTAGGTTCCTTATCATCTGATTTAGATGCAATAGGACCTATTTTATATGCATATGGTATATGTCTTGCTTTCTTATGTTCTTTCTTTAAAGATTCAAGTATTTCTTTAACTTCATCTTTAGACTCAACATGATACATAAAACCGATAAATTTAGATTTTTTTATTTCATAAGTGTATGTATTTAATAATTCCATAGTAATCACAAGAAATATTATATATTAATTTTATTTTATATTCAATTTTTAGTATAATAAAAATACATAAAAGGAGGTGTTTATATGGCTAATATGGAAAAGATAAAACCCAAATTAGAATTACTACCACATTTACCTGGTTCATATCAAATGAGAGATATAAATGGAACAATAATATATGTAGGTAAAGCTAAAGATTTGAAGAATAGAGTTACATCATATTTCACGGGTAGAGTAACTGGTAAAACAGCAAAATTAGTAGAAAATATAGATGATTTCACCTATATAGTTACTTCATCTGAATTAGAATCATTCCTACTTGAAATTAACTTAATAAAAAAATATGATCCTAAGTACAATATCTTATTAAGGGATGATAAGAGTTATCCATATATAGAATATAAGCGTAATCCTTATCCTGAAGTAAAAATAGTAAGATACTTACAAGTAAAAAAGAAAGACTCTAAACACTTATTTGGACCTTATGTTAATGCTACTGCAGCAAGAAAGATAGTAGAATTAATTAATAGATTATATCCAATTAAAAAATGTAGAAACATAGGTAAGGAATTATGCCTTTATTATCATATACATGAATGTCTTGGATATTGTATTAAAAATATTGATAAAGAAACTATAGATAATATGGAAAAAGAAATATTATCATTCTTATCAGGTAACGATGATATTATTATCAAGAGATTAAAAGAAAAGATGGAAAACTATTCAGCTAATCTCCAATTTGAGGAAGCTTTAGCAATGAAAGAATATCTTGAATATATCAGTATAATAATGCAAAAACAAAAGATTGATTTACCAGATTTAGTTGATAGAGATGTAATAAACTATACTATTCAAAATGGTTATCTATCTATATGTATATTCTTCATTAGACATGGCAAATTAATAGGTTCTAAAAACGAATTAATATTAATAGAAGATGATTATATTGAAGATTTAGATGCATTTATAAGCTTATTCTATGAAAAACATGAAATACCTA